>NZ_JBPEHH010000010.1:0-76184 GCF_054177595.1 Haladaptatus ordinarius
CACGCCCACAACGCCCGGATTGACGACGATCTCTACCATCAGCGCTCCATGTCAGAAACCGTCTTCTCCTCGGTGAAGCGCTCGCTGGGCGTTGCCCTGCGAGCGCGTACCTGGTACCGAGAATTTCGTGAACTTGCACTGATGTGTGCCGTCTACAACATCAAGAAGGCCGCAGAACAGGAGATTCCACTCCCTTCAGGCGATTAAACACGGCCGTGTGAGTCACATCTCGATTGACGAGAACGATTCCGCCGATACGGAGACCGTCCTGACCGATTCCGTCCGAACATCCTGCTAAAAAAGAAAGCCCACCAACCAGAACCGACCGCCTAGAAAGATGGTGAAGTGACACATCTTCAACGGAGAAATCCCGAAGCATATCTTTTCTGGTTGCTCTCGAGGGTTTCGACCCACGGTCGGTCGACAGGTACGAACACGGGTTCAATTCCTGAACGCCGGTAGATCGAACGCTCGGCTCGATGATTTCAAATAGAGCAATCAACTTATAACCTAACGCATTGTAGCACTGCCAGACCGATGAGAGTGGGGCAATGAGCCAGGAACCACGGAACGTGGCGGTGTTACACGACCGGTTTCCCGGCGTCGGTGGGGGAGAACGGTTCGCAATCGAAGCCGCACGGGTGCTTGACGCACCGATATACACCATGTACGTCGCTGACGGCGTCGACCTGCCGGACGACGTGCGAGTCGTCCCTATCCAACAGGACAAGTACACCCGGGGACTCACCGGGCAGTTCCTTGAGTGGAAGAGCGAGGGGATGAATCCCCTGGAGACGCTGTCGGTGGCGCTCGACATGACGGACGCCCACGAGGAACTCGCGAACTACGACGTGCTCCTGGAGAGTGCACCCCTCTCGAAGTCGTACGTCCCGCGAGTCGAACAGACGGTTCTCCAGTACCCACACAGCCCGCCACGGTGGCTCTACGACCTCTACAGCGACCGTCTCTCGGGATTCGAGTACCCCGGCATCGGCTTCGCACTGAAAGCGTACGCGAAGTGGTGGCGGACACTCGACAAGGAAGGAAACGACTACGTAGACCGCTTCGTCGCCAACAGCGAACTCGTTCGTGACCGCATCCAGCGGTACTACGGCCGGGACGCGGCTATCGTCTACCCGCCGGTCACCGGGGAGTGGCGCGACGACGGCGACGACGGCTATTTCGTCACGTGGTCACGGCTCGCACCCGAAAAGCGAATCGACCTCGTCGTGGACGCGTTCGCCGGACTGGACGAACGCCTCGTCGTCGTGGGCGATGGAGAAGAGCGCGAGACTATCGAGAGGAAAGCAAAGCCCCACGACAACATCGACGTTCGAGGGTACGTAGAACGGGTCGAAGACGTGGTCGCTCGCGCCACCGCCGTCGTCTACGCACCCAAGGACGAGGACTTCGGTCTCGTCGGCGCGGAAGCACTGACGGCGGGAAAACCCCTCATCGGCGTGAACGAGGGGTTCACCCGCCACCAGGCGGTCGACGGGAAGACCGGACTCCGATTCGAACCGACCGTCGCGTCGTTACGCGACTCCATCGACCGCTTCGACCCGGACGACTTCGATTCTACCGAGATACAGCGATTCGCCGAACGGTACGACAGGGCGACGTTCGCCCGAACGCTCCGAAACGTCGTTCGCAGGACGCACGCAGAAACCGCCTCGAAACGCTCTACAGTCGATGATACGGAAACCATACACGTCCGCTGAACCCCGCGTCTCGGTCGTGATACCGACCCTCCCGGCGAACGACCACGACCGAGTGGTCGCCGACCTGCGAGAGCAGACGAC
Organism: Haladaptatus ordinarius; assembly: GCF_054177595.1. NCBI lineage: Archaea > Methanobacteriati > Methanobacteriota > Halobacteria > Halobacteriales > Haladaptataceae > Haladaptatus > Haladaptatus ordinarius. The sequence goes on from NZ_JBPEHH010000010.1 coordinate 1,803, forward strand.
GACGGCCTTCGAGATACTGGTCGTCGACGACGCCAGTCTCGACATCTGCGAGGCCAGAAACGCCGGAATCGAGGCCGCCGAGGCCGACGTCGTGGCGCTCACCGACGACGACTGTCGGCCGCCGCCGGACTGGGTGGCTCGCGTCCACGACGCCCTCTCGGGCGATGCGGTCTGCGTCGAGGGACGGGTCGAGGGAGGACGCACGTATCGCGGCGAGGGATTGTACGTGGGCTGTAACCTCGCGTTCGACCGCGACGTCGCGCTCGCTGCGGGCGGGTTCCGGAGCGAGTACGCAGGGTGGCGCGACGACACCGAGTTCGGCTGGCGTCTCGAGGACGCGGGCCCGTGTCGCTACGATTCGGATCTGGTAATGTACCATCCCGACAGACCACGCGCCAGTATCGACGAGGAGAAAGAAGCGAGCCTGAAACGTGAGTATCCCGCACGCTACGAGCAGCGAATCGTCCCCGACACGACGCTCGGGCGAATCAACGACTGGCTCTGGCGACGAGGGGTCTGGGACGCGGTGGACAGGGTTCGTTCCCCCGGAGAGAGCCGATGACGTTGGCCGACTGGGTCGCCGAGAGTCGAGACCGCATCCGCGAGGAAGGCTGGCGCGGCGTGGACAAATCGGCCTACGAGTTCTACAAAGGCGGGCTTCGGAGACTCGGCGAACGTCGAGCCTACGGCCAGTCTATCTACAGCCACCCGTGGGACGCGCTCGTCGTCCTGGATGGGTGCCGGGTCGACGCGCTACGCGAGGTCGCCCGCGAGTTCTCCTTTATCGACCACGTCTGGCGCTTCGAATCGGCGGGCACGCGCTCGGACGAGTGGATGCACGCGAACTTCGACGCCCGCGATTGTACCGACACGGTTCACGTCACGGCGAACCCGAACTCCGAAGCACACCTCGACCCGGAGAACTTCCACCTGCTGGACGAGGTCTGGCGGGACGGCTGGAACGACGAACGGGGGACGGTTCCGGCCCGCGCCGTCACCGACCGAGCCATCGCGGCGGCGCGCGAGTACGACCCCGAAAAGCTCCTCGTCCACTATATGCAACCGCACTTCCCGTCCGTCCCCGACCCGCTTCCCGGCGGGGCGATGAGCCGCGACGAGTTCGGGCAGCGCGTCGGCGTCTGGGAGCGACTGCGCCGCGGCGACCTCACGAGAGAGCGAGTGTGGCGTGCGTACCGCAAGAACCTCCGTTACGTGCTCGCGGACGTCTCGCTCTTGCTCGACAATCTCGACGCCGACCGCGTCGTGCTCACGGCGGACCACGGCAATGGATTCGGCGAGTGGTACGTCTACGGCCACCCCGACAGGGTGCCGATTCGCGTTCTGCGGGAGGTGCCGTGGGTCGTCACCAGCGCCAGCGATTCGGGAGCACACGACCCCGCTGACTGGACACACGAGACGAACCGGCCGGTCGAATCGGTCTCCGACCGCCTTTCAGCGCTGGGGTACCGATGAACGTCGCACTGGTCGTCCTCGACACCTTGCGAAAGGACGCCTTCGACGAGCACTTCGACTGGCTTCCGGGCAGACGGTTCGAGAACGCCTACTCCACGTCCCACTGGACCGTCCCGGCCCACGCGTCCCTGTTCGCGGGGAAGTACGCCAGCGAACTGGGGGTGTACGCCGGCGCGCAACTGCTCGACTGTCCCGAACCAGTGCTCGCGGAGTCGTTTCGGGACGCGGGCTACACCACCCGGGCGTTCAGCGCGAACGTCAACGTCTCCCGGCCGTTCGACTTCCATCGCGGGTTCGACCAGTTCGAAGGGAGTTGGCGACTTCGGGCGCTCTCCGAGAACGTCTTCGACTGGGACGGCTTCATCGCCGAGACGCGAGAGATGGGGCCGGAACGCTACCTCCACGCCGTGCGCGACGTGCTCACCGGCGACTGCGATACGATTCCCTCGCTCAAACGCGGCGCGCTGCTCAAACTGCGCGATATGGGCTGGGGCCGGACCACCCGCGACGACGGCGCGACCGAGGCCACGCAGTTCGTCCACGAAACTGAGTTCGGCGACGACGAGTTTTTGTTCGTCAACCTGATGGAGGCACACACTCCCTACGACCCCCCCGAGGAGTACCAGTCGGTCGACCCACCCGAACTGAACGGGCTACGGGCGACCCTCGACGCGCCGGACGCCGACCCCGACAGGATTCGGCGGGCGTACGACGACAGCGTTCGCTACCTCTCCGACAGCTATCGTGCCATCTTTTCGACACTCCGCGAGGAGTTCGATTACGTCGTCACCCTCTCCGACCACGGCGAGGCGCTCGGCGAGTACGACGCGTGGGAACACCTCTGTGGGCTGTACCCGGCGGTGACGAAGATTCCGCTGTGCGTCTGGGGTGACGAACTGGACGGAACCTGCGAGGAGACGGTGAGCCTGCTCGACGTTCACCGAACGATGCTCGACCTCGCCGACCTGGACGGTGAGTCCCGCGGGCGCTGTTTGCTCGGCGACGTGACCGACGGGCAGTGGCTGGCCGAGTATCACGGCCTGACCGACCGCCACCGCACCTCGCTGGGCAGGGACGGCTTCGACACCGCACCGCTCGACACCGAACTGAACGCGCTGATAGCACCGGGGTACTACGGGTGGGAGACGCCGGACGGCTATCACGAACTGGGCGAAATAGACAAGCCACGCGAGCGAATCGAAACGCTCGTGAACCAACTCGAACGGAGAGTCGTCGAGAACGACGTGGGCGTTTCGGAGGCCGTCGAGAACCAACTCCGAGACTTAGGCTACGCGTGAGCGAAGCAGCGGACATCAGCCTCAGCAAGGAGACGCTCGGCGGAACGGTCGCCCAGTTCACGATGGCGGCAATCGGCTTCGCCGGGACGGTCGTCTTCGCGCGGTGGCTCGGGCCGACCGCGTTCGGCGGCGTCTACCTGCTGTACGCGCTGGCGAAGCTCGTCGACAGACCGATGAACGGCTGGTCGTTGGCGGCGAAAAAACGTCTCTCGGAGAGCGACGCGCTCCGCCCGCCCGCTTTCGGGGCGCAACTGCTGTTCGACGCGTGCTGGCTCCTCGTCGCAGGGGGCGTCGTCTTCCTCGCTGGCGACGCGCTCCGGGGGTACACCGGCCTCGCGGCGGCCCCCCTCTTGCTCGTCGTCCTGCTCGTGACCGAATCCGTCTACGAGAGCCTCGATAGCCTCGTCCAGGGTCGCGGCCGAATCAGCGTCGCGACGTGGATAGATACCCTCAGGTCGGTGCTCACGTTGCCGCTTCAGGTGGGCTTCGTCGCACTGCTCAGTACCGCCGGGGCGGTAGGGGCTGCCGGGATGGTGTACGGGTTGGCGACGGCGTCGGCGCTCGTGCTCCCCGTCATCTCGTGGTTCGTCGGAGCGCGTCCGGCGGTACCGTCCCGGACGTTCGTCCGGAGTCTCGCCGACTACGCGCGATACAGCATCCCGACGGTGGCGCTAGGAACGACGTACGACCGCCTCGACGTGCTCTTGCTCGGGTTCTTGCTCACACCCGCTGCGGCGGGATTCTACGAGGTGGCGTGGAAACTCACGCTCCCGGCGGTGTTCGTCGCCGACGTCGCGGGGCGAGGTCTGATGGCGGCGGTGAGCGCTCGAAACGCGCAGGGAGCGGCCGTCGGGCGGGACGTCTCCAACACCGTCGCCTACGCAGGAGTGCTCGCGTTCCCCATCTTCTTCGGGGCGCTGGCGCTCTCGAAACCGCTCGTCGTGACGGTGTACGGCCCGGAGTATCGGGAGGCGGCCCTCCTGCTGGTCGGTCTCGCGGGGTATCGCGTCGTTCGAGCGCAGAGCGGGCCACTCGTGCAGGCGATAAACGGTTTCGACAGACCGGACGTCGCGCTGCGACTCTCCGCCGTCGCGGTAGCCGTGAACCTCGTACTCGGCGTCGCGTTCACGCTCCAGTTCGGCCCTATCGGCGTCGTCGTCGCCACGCTCGTCGCGGAGACGCTTCGGTATCTCGGTGGCGTGGTGTTCTTCCGGCGTTCCGTTTCGGGATTCGTCCCCCTCTCGCGCCCCATGGTCGCACAGGTAGGGGCGAGTCTCGTCATGTTCGGCGCCGTGTCGATAGCCCACACTTCGATTCCCGTTCGGTCGTGGGTGGACCTCGCCCTCCTCGTCTCGCTGGGCGGCGGCGTCTACCTCGCGGTCCTCCTCGCGGCGAGTCCGGGAACCAGACACACGCTCGGTGAAGCAGTGCGCGGGTCGGTCTCACTCTAACTCTTCGACCGTTCTCGCAGTGATTCCATGCTCCGGCCTTCCACGATGAGCGTCTCCACCGTTCCGGATTCGTTGCGAACGGGGCGAATCGACACGTCGAGGAGAATCAGGTCGTCGGTTGTCCGGTTGTCCGCGGTGAACTACCCCACCTACCGCTCGCCTGACGGCTCACGCTTGAGGGTGGGGCTTCCTGTTTCTACGACGCGCTGTGCAGATACAGGCGTATCCACAGGGAGCGCAGTCTCCACAGGCGTTGACGAATCGCTCAGCGATTCGTTCGCCAATCAGAAATCTTCGATTTCTGGTGACGTTGATTCGGAGCGTCCCGCTCCTATATCTTTGAGACCGCGAGAAAGGATGTTCCACGCCGCGTTCGCGTCTCTATCTGCTTCAAACCCACACGAGGGACACGAGTGTTCACGGACCCACAAGGGCTTCTCGGTCGAAACCCCGCAGGACGCACACTCTTTCGTCGTTCCGCGCGGATTCACGGCGACGAAATGCGTTCCCTCGCGCTCACATTTGTATTCAAGCATCCGCAGGAACGTTCCCCACGCCGCGCCCGCTCGGTTCCGAGAGTTGCCCGGCAGTTCGACCAACCCTTTCGCGTCCAAGTCTTCGACCGCCACGAGCTCGTACTCGGTGGCGTAGTAGTTCGAGAGCTTGTGGAGGAAGTCCCGTCGCTTGTTCTTCAACTCAGCATGACGCTCGGCCACGACTCGGCGCTGTTCCTCCCAATTCGTAGACCCGTGTTGCTTGCGCGAGAGGTCACGCTGTGCACGTTCCAACCGCTCCCGTTCGTCGGACAGGTCGAGTGATTCGACGGCGGTTCTGTCGGTGTCGTGGGCGTACTTGAGGATGCCCACGTCAATACCGATACACCGCTCGGGGTTCTCCGGTTTCGCGGGCGGGTCGTCGAGCGTCTCGATGCCGAGGATAGCGTACCATTTCCCGGTCGGCTCCTGTTTGACCGTGACGGTCTTGATTTCGGCGTCGTCGGGGAGGTCGCGGTGGAAGGTGAGCGGGATATCACCGAGTTTCGAGAGCCACAGCGCGTCCGACCGCTCGTGTTCTTGAGCTTGAAACCGGATTGACTATAGGTGAAACTGCGGTACTCGCCCGGTGCTTTCCACTTGAGCGTCCCGACGCCGTAGCCGTTCTCTTTGCGACCGCGAAGCGTCGAGAGATTGTCGTATACTCGCTGTACGACTTTCTGTAGAACTTTCGAGTGAACGTCGGTTTCGAAGACGCCGGTTCCCTCCGCAAAAATCGAATCCATCTCGACGGCGGCGGCCTCGGGAAAGAGGTCGATAAGTCGCATGTCGGCGATTTCGTCGTCGTACCCGGTCACCTCGCACATGGTGTCGTTCCAGCGGATGAACTCGTAGTTCGTGTCGACGGCGTAGAAGATGTCGGCGAGCGAATCGAGCGCACTTTCTATGAACGACTGTTCTTCTTTGAGGGCGCGTTCGGCCCAATACTTCTCGACTGCGTTTTCGACGACGCTCGCGAGGACGGTGTACTGGTCCGTGTTAGTCTCCTTCTGGAGATAGCCGGAGACGCCGGCAGCGATGGCCTCGCTCGCGATTTCTTCGCTCCCCTTGCCAGTAAAGAGGACGAACGGGAGGTCTGGGTGCGTCTCCCGAACCGCGGCGAGCAGTTCCAGGTCATTCACGTCGGGCATGTCGTAGTCGCTGACGACGCAGTCGACTCGTTCGGATTCCAGGTGGGCGATGGCCGCCTCGGGGTCGGTCTCGAAGTCCGTCTCGAATACTCTCGTTCGCGCTCGAAAAAGAGTGCGGACATATCCGCGAGGTCGGGGTCGTCGTCGACCACTAACACGCGGATTGACTTCGTCATACCCCTCCCTATGCACAAACATACGTAAACCTGACGTAGTATTTATTATATTATCCTTACTTGTTTGAGAAGAATAGCTTTTCGCACGAGCCAGAAGGTATAATGACCTATGGTCACGAACAGAATCGTGATGACACTCTTCAAAATCAACCTCGAAAAGCCGGCACTCCTCGAAGAGCGAGTGTACGCCGACGAGGACGCCACACCAACGACCGCGAAGACCACGTCGTCGGAGACGGGGTCGTCCGGGGGGTCGCTGCGTGCCGTGCTCGGACCGGTGGTCGGCCTACTCGTCGTCGTCGGAATCGGCCTGCTCGTCCGGAAACGTCGGTCGTCGGCGAGCGAGGAGACGGAAGCGGAGCAAACGGAAACGGAAGTCGAAACCGAAACGGACGATTCCGACTCTCGACTGGGCCGCGGTCGAACGGCCGCCCGCGCAGTCGGCATCCTCGGAAGCCTCCTCGGTCTCTTCGTTGTCGCGCGAAAAGTCCGAGGCGGGTCGTCGCAGGAGTAAGCGGAATTGACTACTTTCTGAGATTTGTTTCGTGCGTCTCGTCGTACCAAGATTTATACATTTTGAGAGGGTTGTATCCGAAACATCAGATGACTATCAAACCCGCCGATTACGACCTGCGCGAACTTCGCAGGATGGCCGACGAGGACGAGCCGCCACTCGACCTCTCCTCGGGGGGCGAAGAGCGCGTGGCAGACGACCTGTTTCGCCTGGGGCAACGCGAGGAGCTACTGAAACTCCAGACGCGAGTGCTCGCGTCCGGGTCGCTTCCGGAGAAACCCTACCTGAGGACGCTCCGAACCGGTACGGGGCAGAAGTCGTCGTCTTCGAGTGGCTCGATTTCCTCGTCGAAAAGGCCGGATTCGAGAATACCGGGAACGCCCTGGCCTACTACGAAGAGATAGACTGGTTGAGCGAGGACGCCTACGAGAGTCTCAGAGCATACATGTTCGGATTCTCTGAGAGCGACCGATTCGGCGAGACCGGTCCCGCCGACCTCGATACGAGCGACCACGTGGTGAGTCTCGTCTACATCGCCCGCCTCGCCTCGCTGTAGGTCACTCGGCGTAGCCGAGATTCCGTAACCTGTCCTCGATGACCTCGTCGGTCATCCCCTCGCGCGCTTGCGGCGACTCGGTCGTCACGTCGCGACGCTCGTCAGAATCGATTTCAGCCCACGGCACTTCGATGAGTTCGCGCTTGTGGAGTCCGCCGGGGTGACCGTAGGTCTTGAGCGGAATCGGATACGTGCGCTCGCCGATGAGGTTGCCGTGGTCGGCCGTGATGACGGTTTTGCCGGTGAGTTCGCCGACCAGTCGCTCGACGTGTGGGAGCACTTCGTCCAGATTCTCGACGTACGCCTCGATGATCTCCGACTCGTTTTCCGTCCGTCCGTTGAACAGGCCGAACCACGGATGGGGTTCGCCACTGCGTTCGTCGTCGTCGAGTTGCATCTCGATACCCGAGTGCTTGAGTTTCCGTCCCCTCTCGCCGATGAACGGGTAGTGTGGCTGCATGAAGTGCGTGATGATGCGCTTGTCGGGATACTCCTCGAACGCCGCGAGCGTCTGTTCGACCATCGTCTCGGGCGTGACCGTACGGAGGTCCTCGTTCCAGTGGCCGTCCAGCAGATTGACGACGGCGTGGAAGGTGCCGTCAGGGAGTTTGTAGGCGTGTGGATTCGACGTGACGTACACCGTGTCGTGAAACTCGCGCCCGACGAAGCTCTCCTGCATGAACTCCCAGCTCTCGCTTCCCGGCGAGAGTTTACTGGTCACGCGGTCGCCGAGGGTGGCACGCGTGGCGAACATGTCGTACCGGCAGGCGTCCAGGATGACGAGATTGTCCCAATCCTCGGCCATCACGTCGACGCGCTCCTCGTCGTTCCACCGGCGAGAGGCGTAGGCGTTCACCTTCAGTGCGTCGTTGCGCAGTCGCCGTGTTTCACCACGTATGAGAGACGGCTTTCGTATGACCCGGAGGGCGTTCTGCAGATTGTACCGTTCCCGAATATCCATACCAGGGGGTAGTGAGGCTAGGCCCTTATTTATGGCCTGTTTAACGCCTCGAACGCCTCAGCGTGGGAGAATTATACGGTTCATAGGTTCAGTCAGCGTATAGATTTCGTCGGTTCCGTGGCCTTTCCGGGCGTCATCCGTTCCCATGCCACTCGTTCGCCTTCGTCGAAACCTACGATTCTTGACAGGTTTCGGAGGCTGGTATCTCGAACGGTAATCGACCGACTGATACCCGACGTGACAGCGAACGGCGTGACTTCGGCCCGCGGTCCACGGGGTCGTACGGAGCGACGATCGGGGTCCTCCTGGTGCTCACGACGTTCGCGGCAGATGGGCCCTGTCGGATTCGAACCAACGACCACCCGGTTATGAGCCGAGCGCTCTAACCAGACTGAGCTAAGGGCCCTCTCGCCTATTCGTAATCTGGGCCACCTCTTTAGCGTACCGGGTTGGAGTCGAGAGCGGGTCTCCTCGACGCGTACTGAATCTGGAAAAGCGCCGCCGCCAGGGCTCGAACCTGGGACAACCTGGGTAACAACCAGGTGCTCTACCAACTGAGCTACGGCGGCTTTCTCTGCATCTCCCCATAGATGGAGTTCTTTGATAGGGCTTTCGTTTTCCCCCGGCAGCATCGATACGCTTTCACGCGTTCGTGGAAAAGTTTCGGACGATGGAACGCTTCGAAGCGGTCGTCGAGGCAGTCCGCGAGCAGGTCGAACCGGACGCCGACGAACGAGCGCGACTCCAGCGCGTCGCCGACCTGTTGGTCGAACGAACCGAGGAGGCGGTCGCCGACCTGCCGACCGACGCCGACGTGATACGGGTCGGGAGCACCGCCCGAGGGACGTGGGTCAGTGGTGACCGGGACATCGACCTGTTCGTCCGGTTCCCCCCCGATCTCGACCGCGAAACGCTGGAGACCTACGGACTGGAGGTCGGCCACGCGGTCTTGCCCGATGGCCACGAAGAGTTCGCAGAACATCCCTACGTCAAAGGGGAGTTCGAGGGGTTCGACGTCGACCTCGTCCCGTGCTACCGCGTCGAGTCGGCGGCGGCGATTCGGTCGGCGGTCGACCGGACTCCCTTCCACACTCAGTATCTCGAAGCGAAACTGGACGAGGCGCTCACCCGCGAGGTGCTGCTGTTCAAGCAGTTTTTGAAGGGTATCGGCGTGTACGGAAGCGACCTCCGAACCAGGGGATTTTCGGGCTACCTGGCCGAACTCCTCGTCCTCGAGTTCGGCGGGTTCCGCGGCCTCCTCGAAGCCGCGTCGGAGTGGCATCCACCCGTACACCTCGACCCCGAGGCGCACGGACGAGCGACGTTCGACGACCCACTGGTGGTCATCGACCCCACCGACCCGGAACGCAACGTCGCCGCCGTCCTCTCGGCCAGGAACGTCGCGCGACTCCAACATTACGCCCGTGACCTGCTCGCGACGCCGCGCGAATCGGTCTTCTTTCCGGAGTCGCCCGACCCACTCACGCCCGCCGACGTTCGCGAGTTCGTCGCCGACCGGGGAACCACGCCGGTCGCCCTCCGATTCGACGCGCCGGACGTGGTGGACGACCAGCTCTACCCCCAGCTCCAGAAGTCGCTCTCGGGCGTGGGTGACGCGCTCGCTCGGCGAGGGTTCGACGTCCTGCGTAGTGCCCTGTTCGCCGACGACTCCGCGGTGCTCTTTTTCGAACTCGAAGTCACGGAGCGTCCCGCAATCGAGCGCCACTCCGGCCCGCCCGTCCACGTCCGCGACCACTCGACCGGATTCTACGAGACGTACGCCGACGACGCCGAGGCCTACGGCCCGTTCGTCGACGACGACCGATACGTAGTCGAACGAGAGCGGGAGTTTACCAGTGCCGTCTCCTTCCTCGAAAGCGACGCCGTCTTCGACGCTGCCCTGGGCGTCCACGTCGAACGAGCGATGAACGCGGGATACCAGGTGCTCTCGGGCGACGAAGTCGGGACGTTGGCACCGGAGTTCGGCGTCGACCTGGCGGGCTACTTCGACCCGAAACCGTGAGTGTCGCAAACACTGAATTTCGAAGGTGCAGCGAGTCTGGCGTCTGTCTAACCAGTAGGGTTATATGGTTGGTGTGCATTACCATAGCACGTATGGCCTCCGCACCAACCGGCAACGACGAATCCATGTTCGACCAGTTCCTCGCCGACCGCGGTCACGAGACAGAACGACTAGACTGGGAGCAGGAGTACAACAAAAAGCAGTGTCCGGAGTGCGGCGGATTACACGACCTCGCAGCGAGCGAGTGTTCCGTCTGCGGTTGGCACCCGTAGCCCGTCCGTCCAGTGAGATTCGCCGCGCTCACAGCGCGGTGATGATTCCAGCGCCAACGACGACCAGCGACGCGCCCACGACGATGCCGCGTGTGACTCGTTCTACGTCCCGAAGCAGAAAGTACGCGAAGACGGTCGTGAAGAGGGGTGCCGTCCCGGTCAGCGGATCGACGATAGCCACCCGGCCGTCCGGAAGCGACAGCGCCGCGAACAGCGACAGCAACGCCACGGCAGTGAGCGTTCCACTCGCTGCGAACAGGCCGTAGGTTTCCCGTGGCGCGGTGAGCACGTCCCGGCGATTTCGCGCGATAGCGTACCCGAAGAGCGCGACGAACGCCGCCGTTTCGTTCAACGCGACGGCCTGCAACGGTGTCGTCTCCGTCGTCGCCAGTCCGAACCGGCGAACGACGTTCCCGACGGCGAACGCCCCCGCCGCCGCCAGCGGAAACGCCAAATCACGGCGTTCCCACCCACCGATGTCACCGCCCTTCGCCAGCGCGAGTATCGTCAGTCCCGCGACGAGGACGACGATACCGATGCCGGTCGCCAAAGAGAGCGGTTCGTCCAGCACGGCGACCGCGAGCATCGTCGCGAACAGCGGTCGCGTACTGATGCCGGCGCTGTTGATGCTCGCGCCGACGCGCCGGACACCCCCGAATGCGGCCAGTCGACCGACCGCCGTTCCGACGAACCCCCCGAAGAGGAAGATACCGACGGTGACCGGTGAGAGTCCGACGAACGGGTTCGTCCCTTCGAGGGCGATGAGCGCCGTCCAGAACAGCACCGAATCCACGACGACCACGACCAGTGACGCCTGGAGCGAGTTGCCACCGTCGGCCATTCCCCGTTTCGAGACGATGGGTTCGAATCCCCAGAGGACGGCAGGAAGAAGCGAAAGGAGGTACACTTCGACGGGGAGCGTCATTGCAGGAAGGTGACCATCCGGCGGCTTAACTCCCTCGTCCGAATCGATGTCGGTACACATATACTGTAATATTACGAACCGGTGGGTAGAGAGAGAATGCCAGAGTGTCAGAACTGTGGGTCGTTCGTGACGGCAGCCTACGCGAGAGTGTTCACACCACCGGAGGAAGAAGACCCCCGCGTCTGTCCGGACTGTGAAGACAAGGTTCGAGACGGTGCGGAGGTACGCAACGCACGCTCGCCTCGTGGCACCTGAACCGAAAATACCTCGAATTCGATTCACGTCGTTTTATACGTTACCGGCCCCTGTGATGGTGTAATGACCGTACCAACGGCGGAGACTGACGCGAAAGTAACCCGGTTGTTCGGTGGACCGGGAAGCGGGAAGACGACCGAACTATTGGACAGAGTCGAAGATATTCTCGCCGAGGACGGTGTTACAGTAAACGACATCCTCGTCGTCTCGTACACCCGTGCCGCCGCGAACGAAGTTCGTGACCGACTCGCTGAGCGACTCGACGTCGACCCGCGTTCGTTGCAGGGCAACGTCTGTACGATGCACGCGAAAGCCTACGAACTACTGAATCTCTCTCGTGGCGACGTCGTAGGCGAGAAGCACAAAGAGGAGTTCTGTGAGGAGTACGGACTGGAGTACGAAGACGAGTACAGCGGCTCTGGCCGTCGAACCGCACGCTCAACCACGCTCGGCAACAAGATAATCGCCACCTCGCAGTGGCTCCAGCGAACCCGCAGACAGGTCGCCGACTGGTACGACGTTCCCTTCCAGTGGGACGTAGAGACGGTCCGCCTGCCTCCGGACATCGACCCGAACGCACAGGAGGGCAACAAGTACACCCCGACGTGGCCCAGTAGCGACGACCGGTTCGACGTTCCCGAGGCCATCCGAGCGTGGCGAAAGTACAAGGGTGACGAAGGACTCGTCGGTTTCGCCGATATGCTCGAACGGGTGAAACAGCGCTCGCTCCTGCCGAGCGTCGATTATCTCATCATCGACGAGTTTCAGGACATCACCCAACTGCAGTTCGACATCTACGAGGGGTGGAAACCCCACATGAAAAGCGTTCTCATTGCGGGTGACGACGACCAGGTGGTCTACGCGTGGCAAGGTGCAGACCCGAAACTGCTGCTCGGCGAGGGTGGCGAAGACGTGATTCTCGACACCTCGCATCGACTCCCCTCTCGCGTCCTCAAAGTCGTCCAGCAGGAGGTCACGCACATCGAGGAACGACAGGAGAAGAACCTCAAACCGCGCAAGGAAGGCGGTGTCGTGGAGGCCGTCGAGAACCCCTCGATGCTGGACCTCGTGCGGAACGTCCGCTACACCATCCGCGAGTTCGACGGTACCGTGATGGTGTTGTTCCGCGCCCGCTACCAGATGTTCCGGTTCGTCGACGAGTTCATCGACGAGGGAATCCCGTTCCAGACGCTCACCGACCAGCGGATGTGGACCGACCGACTGAACCAGTACGTGGACGCAGTCGAGCAGATAGAGGCCGACGAACCCATCGACGGACTGCAAGCCCGCAGACTCGCCGACATGCTCGCTGACTCCACGTTCGGGACGAACGAGCGCGACGAGATGTTCGACGCCATCGACGAACGGAAAGAAAAGGGGGGCGTCGACGACCTCACCGAACTCTCGTTCGACGCCGACTTCGTGCGGAACTTCGCGCCGTTCATGCCCGGCCCGAAGTCGGCGTCCGACATGGTCAGGAAGGTCACGAGCTATCAGAAACGCTCCATGGACGCCTACTTCAAGGGGAAATACCGGGGAATGGAACGCGACCGCCTCCGCATCGGCACCATCCACAGCGCGAAAGGTCGCGAGGCAGACCACGTGTTCGTGGCGACCGACCTCACCGAGAAAGTCGTCGAACAGATGGCGGCGACGGTCGAAAACGAGGGCATCGACGTTCCGATAGAAGGGAAGTTCACCGCCGGAACCGACCCCGTTCCCATCCTCACCGACAACGAGCGGCGGGTCTTCTACGTCGGGATGAGTCGTGCCCGCGAGCGTCTCGTGCTCATGGAGAACCTCGTCAGCGGCGCGCCGACGCTCAAACTCGACGTGCTGCTGTTCAACGAACCGAACGAGAAGTCGGTCGAAGACATCCTCGGCGAGAAAGTCGAAGCGGAGTAGTCGAGGCGACGCTATCGAACCTCGTTCGTCGGTCGTCTCCCGTTTTCCGATACCCGTGCATTGATACCGTTTCACGAAGCAATCAATTCGCATGGCAACTGCCGAACACGAATCGGAATCTCGGTACGCCGAACTGCTCGACCGAGTGAAACGTATCTCGAACGTCGGGAAAGCGGGGATGGTGCTCTACTGGGACCAGCAGACGAAGATGCCAGAGGGAGGGACCCCTGCGCGCTCGAAACAGCTGTCTGCGCTCCAGTCGATTCAACACGAACTGCTCACCGACGAGCGCACGGGCGAACTGCTCGACGAACTCGAAGACGAGGAACTGGACGACGAACAGGCCGCCGTCGTTCGAGAGATCCGCCGAGAGTACGACCGAGCGGTGGACGTGCCCGGCGAACTCGTTGAGGAGCTCACCGAGACGATAAGTGAGGCCCAGCAGGCCTGGCAGGAGGCGAAAGCCGAAGACGAGTTCGAGACGTTCGAACCCTACCTCGACCGACTGCGTGAACTCCACACCAAACGCGCAGAGCACATCGACCCCGACAGAGACCCCTACGAGGTCATGTTCGAGGAGGGCGAACCCTACCTCTCGCTCGACACCGTGGAGCAAATCTTCGACGAACTCCGCGAGGGACTGGTTCCGCTCATCGAGGACATCGAGGAGAACGGTGCAGACATCGCGGACGACGCCTTCGAGGGCACCTTCGACGCCGAGACGCAGGAAGACCTCTGCCGAGACGCCCTCGATACGCTGGGCTACGACTGGAACCGGGGTCGCCTCGACACCGCGCCGCACCCGTTCATGTCCGGCACGCAGTTCGACGCGCGGGTGACGACGCGGTACAACGAGACCGACCCCATCGACTCGCTCACCGCGACGATTCACGAGTTCGGACACGCCACCTACCAGCTCGGCCTGCGCGACGACGCCTACGGCACCCCGCTCGGCGAGTCGCGCAGTTCGGGCATCCACGAGTCCCAGTCGCGGTTCTGGGAGAACCACGTCGGCCGGACGAAGGCCTTCTGGGAACTGTTCCTGCCGAAGATGCACGACCGGTTCCCGGAGACCGAAGACGTGAACGTAGACGAAGCCTACGAGGCGGTCAACCAGGTGTTCACGGACAACCTGATTCGCGTCGAGGCGGACGAACTCACGTACCACATGCACATCATCCTGCGGTCGGAGATCGAACAGGAGTACGTCTCCGGCCACCTCGACGTGGACGACATCCCCGCCCGCTGGAACGAGTTGATGGACGAGTACCTCGGCGTCGCCCCCGAGACCGACTCGGAGGGCTGTCTCCAGGACATCCACTGGACCAGTCGGTTCGGCGGCTTCCAGAACTACACCGTGGGTAGCGTCTTCGCCGCCCAGTTGTGGGCGACCATCGAGGAGGAACTGGACGACCCGACGGCGCTCATCCGCGAGGGCGACTTCGACCCCATCCGCGAGTGGCTGACCGAGAACATCCACGAACAGGGCCAGAAGTACACCACCGACCAACTCATCGAGCAAGCGACCGGCGAACCGCTGACCGCCGACTACTTCCTGGAGTACGTCACCGAGAAGTACTCTGAAATCTACGACCTCGACTAAGTTCTGTTCGGGGATTTAGAGTAATTCGATTTATTTCTGGCTCTGTTTTTCTTCGAGGTGTTGGATGAGAGAGCGTGTCATAGAATACGTCTCACACCCACTACCCAGCAATTATACGGTCCTCATTTCACTTGTAATCCAGTGGTTCCACCAGTCATCTGTTTTATCCAAGATTAAGATCGTGGATAATATCGATTGAGAACTATTGTATGACACCCTCTGAGATGCTGGCATAGTGATTGGTGGCTGTGGATGAAACAGCACAGCGGCCGATTGGCGAGAATCGAACATCGACTGGTCGGCCTGCCCTCGTGGGTTGGCTGGTTGACTTTCCGTGAGATTCGGAAGACGGCCAACCGACGAAAGCGGCTGGTCGGCTTAGGCTTGGCCGGGTGGGCCTCGCCCACCCGGCCTCTGCGGCCTGGTGGCAACGGGCGAGCGACTGAGTGAGTGAGGGCTGGGGGAAATCGAAGATTTCCTCGGCCGCGGAAAAGCTTCTCTCTTCCGCAGGCGTGACGAGGCTCAAGCAACAGCAAACGAAACACCCCAAAAACTATTTCGAGAAACGACGTAGCAGCCGGAACTATCCCGAAAAAGTCCAGCTCCACATTGATAGTACAAAACAGTACGTTTCAGTACAGCCGTTCACGTGGTCACTCCTTTTCGTCCTCGGTCTTCGCGACCTTCCCGACGACTTTCTGGACCGCACTGACCGGGATGTCAGTCGGGGTGGTCAGCCACTCGCGGAGGACGACCATCAACGCGGCGACGACGACGAACGCGCCGCCGAGGAGGGTCTGGCCCGCGAGCAGGCGTTCGATGCCGAACAGAGCGATGGGGATGGCGAAGACCAGCGTCGCCGCCAGACTCACGGTGTCGAGGATGCCCAGTTTCATGCCCCTCCGTAGCCGGCCACCGACCAAAAGTGCGCCGCCACGACGCCGCTGATTCGGAACGGCCGACTCGGACGACCCGGACGATTCGGAACGGTTTTCAACCGCCCGGCGTCACAGTTCCGTTATGTTTACCGGAATTGTTGTAGAGGCCGGCGAGGTACGCCACGTCGAGGAGACGGAGGGTGGCCGCCGACTCACGATAGCGGCGGAGGAGGCGCTCTCGGACGTCGAGCATGGCGCGAGCATCAGCGTCAACGGGGCCTGCCTGACCGTCGAGCGGTTCGACGACGAGACGTTCGAAGTGTTTCTGGCGAGCGAGACGGTCGCGAAGACCTACCTCGGTGAGGTCGAGGTGGGAGACGCCGTCAACCTCGAACGCGCGCTTCGAGCGGACGCGCGTCTCGACGGCCACTTCGTCCAGGGACACGTCGATACGACGACCCAGGTCGTGGACGTGCGACAGGTCGGCGAGGACTGGGAGTACGAGTTCGCCATTCCAGAGGGCTACGGCCAGTACATCGTCGACAAGGGGTCGGTCGCCCTGGACGGCATCAGCCTCACTGTTGCCGAACGAGACGAGACCACCTTCACGGTCGCCATCATCCCGACGACGCGCGATTTGACGAACCTCTCGGAGAAAGAACCGGGCGACCCCGTCCACCTCGAAGTGGACGTGCTCGCCAAGTACGCGGAACGACTGCTCGTGGAGTAGTTCGATACCCAAACGAAAACCGAAAGACCGGAAGACTGATTCGGGGCGTCAGTCCATCGGTGACTCGGCGATGCCGAGTTGCTGGAACATCCCCAACGTGTCGGGTTGCGTCCATCGCTCGACTATCTTGCCGTCTTCGATACGGGTGAAGACCATGTTCTGCACTTCGAACGAGTTTCCGGTCGGCTCGATTCCCATGAACTCGCCCTCGTGCGTGCCCCGGAGCGTCACGCGCATTGCGACTTCGTCGTCTTCGGCGACGATGTCCTCGACCGTCGCCTCGAAGTCCGGGAACGCATCGAGAAGATTCCGGAGTCGCTCTAGGTTCGCGTCTCTCCCTTCGGTTCGTTCCCCGAACGCACCGTGTTCGATACAGTCCTCGGCGCACACCTCTTCGACGAGGTCGAAGTTCCGTTCGGTGGCCACATCTTCCGGAATGTGGCGCGCGAGGCGCTTTTTCTCCTCGATTGATACTGTTGCCATCGTACCCCCATAGCGTCTCCCCGACACCTCCCCATTTCTTCTCGTCTCCTCGCTACCGTTTGCTCACCCCTCGTGTCGCCCGCTCCTCCCGTCTCGCTCTTTGCCTCCTCATCCCTTTCTCGTCTCCTTCGTTCCGTCGCCTTCTGCTTGGAGACGCTACTACTAGCTTCGACACCGGTCACGATAGACGTATCGTAGGATAGAGTGTGAGACGGTAGAGTACGAAACGGACGCTAGACTTCGGGTGTCCGACGAAGTGTGAAACGACTGTATGGCGGGGAGTACGGCGAAACTACTCCGATTTCACGTCGACCGTGTCGTCCGATGGCTGTCCTTCGTCGTCGAGCGCCACTGGCTCCTGTTGGTCCGCCCGGTCGTACAGTCTGCGGTAGCGGGCGATTTTTCGGTAGAGCAGGTAGCCGAAGAAGCCGTCGTAGACCAACACGAAAGCGATGTACGCCATCGCGGTCGAGACGGTGGGGAAGAACGTCGAGACGAGGGCGGGCACGAAACCGACGAGCGAGTTGTACGTCGCGTGGATGAACGCCGCGATGAGCAACCCCTTGACGACGATCGGTCCGGCGTTCTCACGGTTGAACTTCGCCAGTCCGAGATAGTAGCCAGCGAACGCGGAGTAGATGACGTGCCCCGGCCCGGCGAACAGCCGGAAGACGGCCGTTTGTCCCGCCCGCAGGAACTGGTCGGTTCCCCCCGAACTCAGAAACTCCTGGCTGATGTAGATGGCATTCTCGATGGTCGCGAAGCCGAGTCCAGCCATCGCGCCGTACACCGCACCGTCTATGACGGCGTCGAAACGAGGACTGCGGAACGCGTAGAGACGCACCGCCAGCCACTTTACCGTCTCCTCGATGGGGGCGACGATGATGTAGAAGAAAAACACCATGCCGACGACCGGGATGTTCCGGAACAGTGGCTCCGTATACGAGTTGAACACCGCCGCGAACCCGGCGAACAATACGCCGAGCAGGAAGGTGCCGACGAGAAGCGGGAGGGGTTCGGACATCGTCACGTCGGCGTACCAGATGTAGGCTGCCAGCGCGAACGCGGGGACGACAGAGAGGAGGATGAACGTTCCGACCCACGGGTCGGTCGCCGCCGCCAGTCCACCGAGCGCGAACTGCACGAGGAGAATCGCCAGTGCCAGCAGGATGACGACTACCCGCGCGGTCGCCACAATGGTTCCGTACAGTTTCCTCGCAAACCAGTCCAGTCGCGTCCGTTCTTCCCACGTCGAGATACCGTAGAGGTCGACCGAGTCGTCTATCCCACGCGAGACTGGGTCGCGTTGCTCGTCCATACTCCGTCATCGAACGGGCGAGGAGTAAATCGTTCGGAGACGGTGACTTTATACACCTAATACGAATATATATAACATGTACTCCTGTAGGGGTGCGTTTATTACCGGGAACAGGCCAACCGTGACACAAGATGTCGCCAAAGAGCCGAAGCCGAGGAATTTTGTACTCGGCACCACCGGAAAAAACAGTACGAGACGACAATAACACACCAGTCGACGAAGAATCGACGGAATCGACAGACGAACGAATCACCCCCGGAGCCGACGCGAACTGGACCGGCACCGTCCCGGCAGACGACTGACGTCGCCATTTTTCGAGTGCTGGCTTCGTTTTCACCGACGACCACCTCGTCACGCTAAAATCCCGTCGACCCCAACCGGGTGGTATGCCAACGAACGCTCGTCCGTCGACCGACAACCGCCAACCTCGTGCCCGCCGATGAGTCGGGTTCGCGTCCGTGGAATCTACACCACGGCTCTCACGCATCTCCTCGCCGACGAGTTTGACGTGGTACAGGCGTCGCCACCCATCCAGCGTCGATTCGACCGTGAGTTCGAGACCGGCGAGTACGCCACGACCGTCGAGACGACCGACGACAGACAGGGCGTCGGAATCGTCGGCGACCCGCAAACCGTGGCCGACATCTCGACGCGACTCGTCGACGTCGGCGTCGACGCCTTCCACTGGGACGACACCGCCGCCAGAGGTGCGCTCTTCGACGGCGTCGTCGATGAGACGCTCGGAAGCGGCGCGGTCGTAACTCTCGGTGACCGCGACGGCTTTCTCCCCTACGGGAAAGTCGACCGCAAAATCGACGAAGGCGACGACGTGCGCGTGCAGGTCCACGACCCCGCGCCGCCCTGGGCGCGCGACCGACCGCTCCTGGGGACGGACGTGCAAGTGTTCGGCGGCGTCGCTAGCCTCTCGAAGGGCGTCGACCGCGTCGTAGCGAGTGCACCCGACGACGCCAGTAGACGCGAACTCGCGCGAACGACCGAGATGCTCCCGACGGACGTGCCCGACGGGTGGGGCGTCCGCTGGGAGCACGCCGCGACCGACGCCGACATCGGCGAGATGGACGCCGCACTCTCTCGGGCCGTCGAACGGGCCGACGCCATCGACGACGCGCTGGCGGACGACCGGGGTGGAGAAATCGACCACCCGCGAACCGTCGCCGCACCCGAAGCGACGGCGTGGCTCTGGTTCGGCAGGGAGTCCCGATTCGAACTGGACGACCTCCGAGGGGAGGTCACGACCACTATCCCCGGCCACCATCGAATCAAAGCCGCAGACGAGTCGGCGAGCGCGGCGGTCGATTTCGCGGAGGACCTCTACGACCCCGACGACGAATTTCCGACCGGACCGACCCTCAGACAGTTCGGCCCGGAGGAGGACGGCAAGGTGTTCATCAACCACGGGAAGCCGGACGGACGCTGTTTCTCGCTCGGAAAGGGCGATGTGGCCGACATCGACCCCGAGTCCGGAAAGTACACCGTCCGCCGCGAGATGCAGGGTGGTGGCACCTACGACGCCCTCGGCACCGACCGCGAGGTGGGCGACGTCGCCATCACGAAGTTCCGCGAAGGGCGGTGGTGGTACCCCACCGCCTACCGGAGCGAGGACGGCGACTCGAAGGGCACCTACGTCAACGTCTGTACGCCGGTCGAGTTGTTCCCCCGGTCCGTGCGTTACGTGGACCTGCACGTCGACGTCGTGAAGCGCCCGGACGGGAGCGTCGAGCGAGTGGACGACGACGAACTGGACTCGACGGTGGAAGCGGGGCACGTCTCCCAGGAACTAGCCGAGAAAGCCCGGAGCGTGGCGGCGAGCGTGGAGACGGTCTTGAAGAAGTAGTAGAAGCGAAAGGGCACGATTTTCGGCGTGTGACACAACCACCAGGAGCTAGCACACGTACCGCGAGTCGAAGGAGCGAGGAGTGTCTTCGTGAGCGACGCGAGCGAATGGCTCGGAAGTAGCACGCCCGCGGAGCGTCAGCGAGCAGGAACGTCTTCCGGTGCTTTTGATCGAGCTTTTACAGGGAATGCGAGACGGCAAAGCCGTCTCTCCGGCACGGGCTTCGCCCGTGAAGGAGACGGGTTTCGCTCGCGTGCCGTCACGCGCGAGCGAGACCCCTCGACCGTCGTAAAAGGTCGGTTCTAGAAGTGTTCGTTGTCGGACGAAGTGCCCATCTTTCCGCCCCGTCCACCCTCGCTTCGGTCGATGCCCATCACGCTCTCGGCCTGGTCGGTCTTCCAGCCACTCGTACCGTCGTCTGGAACGCGAACGGTGACGTCCTCTATCTCGTCGAACTGCTTCAGAAGGTCGACTTCGATGTTCTGGGACGTGACGGAACTGATGGCACAGCCGCTACAGGTACCGCCGAGTTCGATGATGACCTCACCGTCGTCGGGGTCTGCTTTCCGAACCGCGCTCGTCCCGCCGTGCATCTGGATGATGGGCATCTGGGCGCTGAGCCAGCGTTCGACCCGCGATTTGAACTCGTCCGCTTCGTCCGTGGTTTTCGTCTCGCTGGTCTCTGTCATCGGGTGGACGTTGGCACTGGAGGTACGGGAATGTTGGGGTTCGCTCGATGGCCGTGGAGCGACGACGTCAGTGTCGGCGAATCGACGCTGCAACAGTTTCGACTCGCCTCGGTGGCTCCCGACCGCCGCCGCCCGTTCGACCGCCGAAATCCCCGCTCAGACGACCCGGTTGACGAGGTCTTCGTCGGCGTCGGCGTGGTGGACGTTCTCCCGCACCAGTTCCGCGATGTGCCGGTAGTAATCGACTTCCGCCGCCGCCGCGTGGGGAGTTACGATTACGTCCTCCATATCCCAGAGCAGTGACTCCTCCGCGAGCGGTTCCTCCTCGAACACGTCGAGGGCCGCACCCGCGATGTCATCCGCCTCTAACGCCGAAACGAGGGCGGTTTCGTCGACGCACTTGCCGCGAGCCACGTTGACGAAGAAGGCGTCCTCGCGCATGGCGGCGAACTCGGCTTCGCCCATCAGCCCCCGCGTCTCGTCCGTGAGTGGCGTCGCGAGCGCGACGAACCGGGCGTCTGCGATAGCTTCGTGCAAGTCGTCGTTGGGGTACACCTCGCGGACGTGTGGCACCGATTCGGCCGAGCGCCGGACACCAGTGACGTCCATCCCGATGGCGTCCGCCCGTTTCGCGATACCCCGTCCGAGGGTACCGAGGCCCACGACACACAGCGATTCGCCCTGGAGCGTGAACGGTTCGTCCCACTCGGGGCGGTGCCACTCGTGGTCCGCCTGGTGTCGAGCGTGGACATGCAAGCGGCGGGCGTACGAGAGCATCATGCCGAGCACCGTCTCGCCGACGCTGGTGCCGTGGATACCCGTGCTGTTCGTCAGAACGATACCTTCCGACTCGAGAGCATCGAGCGGAAAGCGGTCGTAACCCGCCTGAATCGAGTGAATCCACCGAAGGTCCGAATCGAGGAACTCCTCGCTGTAGCCGAACGTGACCACGGCATCACACTCGCCGAGGTCCTCGGGGTCGTCGCTCACGACGACCACTGGAACGTCGAGAGACGAGAGTGCGTCGCGGAGTTGCTCGGGGGGAAAGACTGCTCCGACCGACTTGTGGATTCCGAGGTGGGAAATTTGCATCGAGGGGGTGTACCCGTGGCTCCGGAATGAATCTTCGGAACGGGGCGGCTCGGGTAAAATCCTCGTCACAAGGGGCTCGGAGGGGGTAACATTCGTCACCGCCGCCCGGCCGAGAGTAGCCACCCGAACGGTTTGACTCTTGCGTGCAGTCGGTCAAATCGAGCACCGGCGCGGAGTGACGTTCACCATCGAGACGCTCTCGACCCCCACTGGTAGAGTTCGGCAACCGTCGAAGATATTACCTCGTGCTGAAATATATAGCTACAATACCAGTCTATTTTTTAAGTATCTTTGAGAAATTCGGAACGATTTTTAACCGAAAGGAGCTATCGGTGGACGGTGACCCATGGCTCCACTCCGCGTGCACCCCCCACCGACCCGATTGCTGACGCTCGCATTCGTCGCGGGACTTCTTCTCGCCGGAAGTCTCGGCCCGTACGCAAGTAGTACCGGCGACGCACGAGTACCGCCACCGACGACGAGCGGAGAGGAAACGACCGTGACGTTCCAGTGCTACGAGGCGACGGTCGACACGAACACGTCGGTCACCGCGATTCTGCACTTCCCCGACGGTCGTGAACAGCAGGTGCTCACACCGGGGACACACACCGTCCGTGGCACTGGAAACTATAGCGGAGAGCCGCTGGTGGCGATCACCATCGCCACCGGTAACGACCAGAACCGGTACGAAAATCCGCTGTATCCAGACTGTGATCAAAATCGAACGACGACCACCACCACGACGACACAGACCACCACTGCTACGCCGCCGACGACCACCACTACAACTACGACTACCACACCGACTACCACCACCACCGCGACGCCGACTACGACGACCACCACAGAAGAGGGCACGACCACTACCGAGACCCGGTCCACGACGTCGCCACCATCGACGGCGGCACCGAGGCAAACTACCACTACGACGGCGACGGGGACGACGGCAGCACCGGGAACGGCGGTAGCGACGGAAACGACCACGGAGACGGGAACGACCTCGAGAACCGGAACGAACACGGCGACGGAGAAGACCTCGGAACCGGAGTCATCGACAGACGGAACGACGGCCCCGAACGGCTCGGGCGGCGGTTCGGACACGGGGAAACACGGCGGCAACGTGCCACTTCCCGGGAGCGACGAACCGAAGAACCGGTGGACGCTCGGAGATATCCTGGCGCTGCTGGTGGTCTGTACCGGCGGCATCCTCGTCGTGGGGCCGAGTATGTCCGCGTACGTGTACTCGTGGCTCGACCTGTAACGACGCCGCGAACGTTCGAAGACCGGCGGACCCACTTTCCCTCGCGTTCTACCACTCCGCCAGCGACCGCAGTTCCTCGGCGACGTCCGCTATCTCTCCGCGTCCGAGAATACCGCGCTCCGTGACGTACCCGGAGACCGTTTCGGCGGGCGTCACGTCGAACGTCGGATTCGAGACCGAAACGTCCGCATCCCCGTCGTACACCGTGGCCGGCCCGCCCGATTCCAACGTCGGGTCGTCGTCGGTTCGTACTTTGTCGGTCGCGGTGACGACGACCACCGGCACGCCCTCGTACGTCGCCGCCAGCGCCGCCGCCCGCGTTCCGGTTTTGTTCACCACGTCACCGCTGGGGAGCACCGAGTCTGCGCCGACGACGACGCTGTCGACCTCCTCGGTCGCCAGCACGTGCGCCATCGCGGCGTCGGTGTGAAGCGTCACGTTCGTCGTCGTGGCGAGGGCTTCCGCGACGCCGACCCCCTCGCAGGCGGGGCGCGATTCCGCGACGAAAACGCGGTCTGCGGCGCGGAGCGCGTCGAGCACCGTTCCCGAGCGTGAGAGGGTGAGCACCGTGGCGTCGGCGAGGTGCTCACGGGCGTGTTCGGCGGCCTCCTCGTCGACTCGGTAGGAACGTTCGATACCGTCGATGGCCGCCTGTTCGACCGTGGCGAGAGAGTTCGTCCCGGCCATCGCACGGTTGACTCGGTTCGCCAGCGCGGCCATACTCGGGCGGGCGTCGAGCAGGTCGTTCGCGGTCGCCATCGAATCGTCCCACGTCCCTTCACGGACCGCGAGCACACCGGCCTGGTCGCGGAGGACTTCTAGCGCCCGAACCGAGACGTACGCGGAGCCGTGTTCCTCGTCTTCGGCGACCGACTCCACGGTCGGTGCGATCCGTTCGTAGGACGTCCAGAGGCCGGGGACCGTTTCCCGGCGTAGAATCTCGGTCGGCGGCATCCACGCCACCTCGGTCGTCTCCCAGTCCGTCGCCACGTCCCGACTCGCACAGTCGAACAGGAAGGGGTGGACGACCCAGCGCTTGCCGAGCGACTCGTCTACCACCTCGAACGAATCGCCCGACCGAACGAACGTGCAAGCGTCAAGCAGTCCGGTTTCCTCTTCGATTTCCTCCCGTGCCAGAGCGTCGGGGTCGTCCTCTGCGTGGCCGGCGACCCCGCCCCACTGACCCGAATACGACCCGACGTCCTCGCTTCGCCGGAGCAAAAGCACGTCCCCTCGATTGCGAAGGAAGCAGGTGACGACGTGGGTTTCGTCCATGAGAGTCGTGTGGGTCCGGTGCGAGTTGAACCTGTGGGGCGAGGAGTTAGCGTTCGTACGCTTCGATGACGCCGTCGAAACTTCCGACGACGACCATCCCGTTCCGGAGAATCGGGCGCATCCGGATACCCCCGTCTATCGCGTACCGGTGTCGACGTTCGCCACTCTCGTCGTACACCGAGAGGTAATCCGCGTCCGAATCCCCCTCGGTCCCGATGGTTCCGACGGCAACCGCACCGTCTATCGCCGATGGGGAGACGGAGACGCTACCGGGCAACTGCTCTCGCCACCGTTCGTTCCCGTTCTTCCGACCGTACGCCACCAATCGAGGGTCGGTCGCCATCGACGAGTGCTCGCCGTCTCCGTAGAGCGACAGCACCGCGTACGCAGACGATTTCGTCACGACTGGCATCGACGTGGCGGTTCCGTCGACGTTCGCGTGCCAGCGCGTGCGTCCGTCGGGCGAGAGCGCCGACACACCGTCGTTCGACGTGACGAAGACGACGCCGTCGTCGCAGGTCAGGTAGGCGTTCTTGCTCGTCGAGTGCGTCCAACGGAGGTCACCGTCCGCGGAGTACGCCCGGACGGTCCCCTTCTCGGTGCTGACGAACACGTTCTCACCGTCGGTAGCGACGGTGGTCGGCGTCTCGCCGAAGGGTCGTCGCCACGCGACTCGGCGGTCGGTCAAATCGAGCGCGAACAGACCGAATTGCTGGACACGACCGCTGTACCCCGCGATGAACATACGGGAGTCGGCGACGACCGGCGGGAACCAACTGAACGAGAGATGTTCGGTGTCGAGTCGCTCGAAGTCGTTCGCGTCCATTGAGGCCTCGCAGACGACGCCGTTGGCTTCGATGTACGCCGTGTTCTCGTAGACGACCGGAGACGTAGTGGTTCGCGGGAGGTTCGTCACTCGCTCGTACGTGCCGTCGAACGAGACGGTTCCGAGTTCGGTGTCGGTAGAGCGCGTGTTCCCGACGACGAATCCACCGTCGTACGGGGCTGAGACGGGGGAGAGCATCCCGTCTAGCTCTACAGTCCACCGAGAGCTTCCCTGGATGATACTGCAACCGCTCCCAGCCACCATCAACCCGACGCCAGCGGTACGGAGAAAATCACGGCGGGAGCGACTGTTCATACGTGTGTCTTCGAAAGCGAGCAAAAAAACGTTCCGGGTGAGGGTACCCATCGAACGTTTTTCTATCAGCGGGTCGAACCGGCGACTATGCTCCGGGTCGCCATCATCAGCGATACGCACATCCCCTCGCGCGAGCGTCGAATCCCCGACTGGGTTCGAACCAGAATCCAGCGCGCAGACCACACGATTCACGCGGGAGATTTCGACTCGGGCGACGCGCTGGCGTCGGTGTCCGAACTGACGGACGGGAATCTCACCGCAGTCGCCGGAAATACCGACCCGCGCTCGCTGGGACTTCCCGAGGTGGCGACGGTGGAAATCGACGGCGTCACGTTCGTCGTGACCCACGGAACGGGACCGAAACAGGGGTATCGAGAGCGAGTGGTGGAGACGGTTCGAGAGACGGTCGGTGGGTCGTCGGGCGGAACTGCGGTCGGCGTCGCCGGCCACACGCACGCGGTGATGGACGAAGTAATTGACGGCGTTCGCGTGCTCAATCCGGGAAGTGCGACCGGTTCGGCCCCGGCCCAGAAGGCGACGATGCTCAGAGCGACCGTCGACGACGGTACCCTGACCGTCCAGACACACGAAAGCTGACCTGATTTGCTCGTTCCGGGCGGGTTTTTATCGGAGCGCACCAACGCCAGAGCATGAACGTCTTCGCGGTACCGGGGATTCCGGAGGTCGAACCCGGCGACGATATCGCCCGACTCGTCGAAGAGCGCGTCGACCTCGAACCGGGCGACGTACTGCTGGTAGCGAGCACCATCGTCTCGAAAGCCGAGGGGCGGACGGCCGACCTCTCGGATTTCCCGGCGAGTCCGCGCGCTGAAGAACTTGCGGCCCGACTCGCCGACATCTCGGGCGACGAGAAAGACCCGCGGTTCGCACAGGCCGTCCTCGAAGAGAGCACGGAGATCATCATGGAAGCACCCTTCCTGCTCACCGCGACGCGGTTCGGCCACATCGGCGTCAACGCGGGAATCGACCGTTCGAACACCGGGGACGCCGGCCTCCTCTTGCTCCCGAAACGGCCGAGCGAGAGCGCCGCGCGAATTCGAGAGGCCCTTTCGGTGGACGTGCCGGTCGTCGTCACCGACACCTGTGGCCGGCCGTTCCGGCACGGCCAGCGCGGCGTCGCCATCGGCTGGGCCGGGATGCCCGCCAGCAGGGACTGGCGCGGCGAGCGCGACAGGGACGGCCACGAACTCGAAGTCACGGTCGAGTCGGTCGTGGACGAACTCGCGTCCGCCGCCAACCTCGTGACCGGCGAGGGCGACGACAGTCTGCCGGTCGTCGTCGTTCGGGACTGGGAGTTCGGCAACCACGAGGGGAGCGACAACCTGTTCCGAGCGGTTGAGGGCGATTTCGTTCGACAGGCACTCCGGGGGTGGGAGTTTGCGGGGGATTGAACTCACGCCCGAACACCCCATCGACGAACTGGTCGCGCTGGGTGAGCGGGCAGAACGCGAGGGCTTCGACACACTGTTCGCCAGCAGCCACTACAACAACCGCGACCCCCTCACCGTGCTCTCCCGAGTGGCGGAGACGACCGACGACATCCGCCTCGGGCCGGGTGTCGTGAACCCCTACGAGAGCCATCCCGTCACGCTGGCCTCCCGCATCGCGACCCTCGACGAAGTCAGCGACGGGCGAGCGGTCTGCGGACTCGGCGCAGGCGACCGCTCGACCCTGCGGAACCTCGGCATCGACCGCGAGCGTCCACTTCGGCGCGTGCTTGAGACGATGAAGGTATCGGAGCGGCTCTGGGCCGGCGAACGGGTGACCCACGACGGAACCTTCACCGCACGGGACGCGGGCCTGAACTACTCCGTGAGCGAGATTCCGGTGTACGTCGGCGCACAGGGACCACACATGCTTCGCATGAGCGCGAAACACGCCGACGGCACGCTGGTTAACGCCTCCCATCCCCGCGATTTCGCGTGGGCCGCCGAACGAATCGCGGAGGGGCTAGAGGAACGACCGGACGAGCGCGGAAGCTTCGATTTCGCGGTCCACGCCTGCGTGAGCGTCGCCGAGGACGGTGACGACGCACGCGAGGCTGCTCGCCCGCCCGTTGCGTTCGTCGTCGGCGGTGCGGCGGAGCCGGTGCTGGAGCGACACGGAATCGACCACGAGCGGGCGAGCGCAATCGGCGGAGAGATTCAATCGGGCGAGTTCTCGGCGGCGTTCGAGCGGGTGACGCCGGCGATGATAGACGCCTTCTCTATCGCCGGAACGCCGGAGACGGTGGCCGACCGCATCGCTCGTGTCACCGAGTACGCGGACAGTTTCGTCGCCGGGTCGCCGCTCGGTCCCGACCGCGAGAACGCAATCGCCCTCACTGCGGCGGCGCTCGACCGGGCGAGTCGGGGATGAGTGGCGCCACGAGGCCGCCGAGGACGAGGTAGCCGAAAAACAGCACCGAGAAGCCGACGAGTATCCCGCCGGCGAGCACGAGGAGTCCGGAGACGGGACTCGCCGTGGCTACGTCGGTGAACAGACGAATCATTTCGACGACGTTGTTGACGAGGTTTACCATATTCGAGAGTCAGTACTGCGGGTACTTGTTTGCTCCGTCACGCTTACGACGACCGACTTCGTAGGCGGGGACGTGTCAGAGGATAGGTCGCTGTCCGAGTTCGCCACCGACCGAGACGACGAGGTCCACGAGACGGACGGGATGGACGTGGAGACGGAGGAAACGGGAGAGAGAGGCGAGGACCCGGACGAGGCGAAAGCGGAGGTCGGGGAGAGCGATGAGACGGTATCCGAAATCGAACCGGCCAGTGCGACGTACGCCTGGACGCCCGGCGGTGTCGCGTGTGCGAACTGTGGCGAGTCGGTCGAGAGACGGTGGCGGGACGAGGACGGGATGGTCTGTGTCGACTGCAAAGAGTGGTAGCAGGTACAACGGAGCGAAAAGATAGGTTTTGAGAAAGCCGTCATCGACGCGAAGACAGGAGAAAAACGAGGGCAGTTTTCGCTGGGAGACCAGCAGGATTCACCGAGTGTCCCGGCAGTCGCGGACGAACTCGTTTTCGTCACCACGAACGACGTTCGCCCGTCTGCAGTGGGTGAGTGTGAGAATTCGCTCTTCGGGCGCTGTCTCGGCGGATAGCCGAGGTGGAGCGCGGGTCGACTCATCGTCGGGGACAGGCGATAGCACCTGTCGGAATTAGGGAACCACCAATTCACAAAGTATTCAACGATAACGAGAACACATCTTTGGGTAGCGACAAAAGTTACAAAGGTACGCCTCTATAGTACGTGTAACCATGGAGACGTGGAAAGAGCGTCTCCAGTAGGGAAATTCAGACCGTCGACCTAATCGCGGTATTCACAGTATGAAGGAAGCTAATAAAGAACCCGAGCCGACTTCCGTCGAACGACCGACAAACGAGTTCGCAGACCCACTCTCTATCGAGGATACAGCAGATTTGGCCCAGAGAATCATCGAGAACATCGAACACGTCATCGTCGGCAAACACGACGTGGCCGAACACATCCTGACGACGATTCTCGCGCGCGGCCACCTCCTATTAGAGGACGTCCCGGGCGTCGGCAAGACCATGCTCGCCCGGTCGCTGGCGCGCTCTATCGACTGTTCGTTCAAACGCGTGCAGTTCACGCCCGACCTCCTCCCGTCGGACGTGACCGGCGTGAACGTCTACAACCAAAAGACCAACGAGTTCGAGTTCCAGCCCGGCCCCATCTTCGGCAACGTCGTCCTCGCGGACGAAATCAACCGCGCGCCGCCGAAGACGCAGGCCGCGCTCCTCGAAGCGATGGAAGAAGAGCAAGTCACCATCGACGGGACGACCCACGAGGTTCCCGACCCGTTCACGGTCATCGCCACGCAGAACGCAGTCGAGCAAGACCGCGCCTACGAACTCCCCGTCGCCGAGGTGGACCGATTCATGAAGAAACTCTCGCTCGGCTATCCAAGTCCAGAGGACGAATCCGAGGTGCTCCGGCGCATCGTCGGCGAACACCCCATTCGGCGACTCGACCCGGTGGCGAGCGCCAGCGACATCCGACGGGCGCGGGCAACCATCTCGAAGGTGACCGTCCGCCCACCCGTCCGCGATTACGTCACCCGACTGGCGAACTACACTCGCGACCGGAGTCAACTCGGCGTGAGTCCGCGCGGATCTATCGCCCTCCTCCGTGCAGCACAGGCGCGAGCGGTTCTCGAAGGACGGGAGTACGTCGTGCCAGACGACGTAAAATCGGAAGCGGTGACGGTGCTCCCCCACCGAATTCGGAGCGATACCGGTACGATGGGTGGTGGCGAGGGCGGGTCCGTCGTTCAGGACGCCCTCGACAACGTCCCGGTGGAGTAAGATGCTCACTCGACGTGGGCAGGTGTTCGTCGGCGTCGGCGTGGTGGGAGTCGTACTCGCCCTCTCGTTCGGGGCACGGTCGTTGAACGCCGTCGTCAGCCCGATAGTCGTCGCTTTGCTCGTCGGATACGTCCAGTTGAAACGAACCAGCCACCCGCATCTCGACGTGTCCGCACCGACGGTCGGATTCCGCGACGAAGAGGCGACCATCTCCCTCGATTTTTCGGCAGCCGACCCGTTCGCCGGGAACGTCTCGTTACGGCTCGCGGACGGTCTCGAACACCTGGGTGAGTCGGTGGATGCCAGCATCGGCGAGACGACGGTCGAGTTCGACGTTCGGCTCGCGAAACGTGGCGAACAGGCCATCGGTCCGGTGCTCGTCGTCGCGAAGGACGTATTCGGTCTGTTCGAGCGAACGTTCACCCATCAGGTACGAGAGACGATACTCGTCTTCCCACAGATCACACAGATAGACAGCGTGAAAGCGGTGACGGCGCTCGAAGAGAGTCTCAACGTCACGATACGACGCGAGTTCGAGCAGTTGCGCGAGTACCAACGCGGCGACCCACTTCGGGACGTCCACTGGAAATCGAGCGCGAAACGACCGGGCGACGAACTGCTCGTTCGGGAGTTCGAGTCGGAAGATGAACGACAGCGGGTCGAAATCAGTGCGGAGGCCGACGCGGGCCGGGTCGACGTCGTCGCGGACGCGGCGGCCAGCATCGCGGTGGCCCTGCTCGACGCGGGCGTCGCCATCGGGATGACGACGCCGGAAGACCGCGTCGCCCCCGACGTCAGCGAGGGACAACAGACCCACATCCTGACGCTGCTCGCGCACATGGAGAGCGGACGACTCCACGACCGGGAGCGGAGCCAGGCGGACATCGTCGTCCGTGGGTCGACCGAGCGCGCAGATGCGGAAGTCCAGTTCGGCGGACGCACGGTGTCGTTCGACGAGTTCGTCACGGGTGGGCTGAACCGAACGCAGTCTCGTGCCGTGCGCGCGGACGGCGGCGCACGTAGTGAACGAGGTGGCCGGCGATGAGCACGGCACGGGAAGACCGTTTCCGGTTCGGGGGAGTCGCCGTTTCCTACCACTGGTTGGCCGTCGCTTCGACGGCGGTACTCGTCGCGTCCTACCTGAGCGTCTTCTATCACATCACGAGCATCGTCGGTGGGAAAAACGACCTGCTCCTGGTGGTCGCGGGGGCGGTCGTCGCGGCGACGGTCCTGGCGCGCAAACTACCCGCGTGGATAGCGTTCGTGCTCGGTGCGCTCTTGCTCGGTGGGGGATTGCTCAGCTACTACTCGACGGTTCCGGGGGCGACGCTCTCTCAAACCAGTCGCATCGTCGCGGACAACGTCGCGCTGTTGACCGGTCTGTCGATTCTCCAGATGCGCGAGGTCGGGACGTGGGCGCTGGGCGTCGCCCCGGCGACCGTCTTCGTCCCGTGGTATCTCGTCTTCCGCCGACGATACGTGCTCGCCGTCGTGAGCGGCGGAGTGGCGCTCGGGTTCTTCGTCCTCACCAGCGACGCCGGGTCGTTCGTGACGCTCGCTGGGATGCTCGGCATCCTCGGCATCCTCGCGTTCGGGACGATGGCGCGGTACGGCGGGTCGGTCGCACAGATAGACGTGCTGGCGGTGGCGCTGGTGGCGATAGTGCTCCTCTCGACGACGGTGAGCCTCGTCCCCGGCGGCAGCGCGAGCCCGATTCTGCCGAGTGGCGGCGGCGGCACCGGCGGTGGCGGCGGTCTCCTCAGCAACAGCCAGAACGTCGCCATCCAGGGGAGTATCGAACTCTCGCCGAAAGTACAGTACACCGTGACCGCGAACCACGCGAGCTACTGGCGGGTGGCCGCGTACGACCGCTACACCGGAACGAACTGGGTGCGGACCGACGGCAGTCAGCCGTACAGCAGACAGTCCCCGCCACCGGGAGAGTCCTACGAAATACGCCAGACGTTCACCGTCGAGGCGACCAGCGTCACGGCGATGCCCGCCGCCTGGAAACCGATACGGGTCGTCGGGAACGCAAAGGATGGCCTCCGAATCGGAAGCGACGGAAGCCTCTCACCGAGGCGGGCGCTGACCAACGGCGAGACGTACAGCGTCGTCAGTCGAGTTCCCACGAAGCGTGCCTCACAGTTGCGAAACGCCGGGACGGACTATCCCTCGGCAGTCGAGCGACGATACACGACGCTCCCGGCGAGCACCTCGGAGCGATTGCGAGAGAAGACCGACGAGATAACGGCCGAGGCGGACAATCCCTACGAGTCGGCGGTTGCCATCGAACGGTGGCTCGAAACGAACAAGGGCTACTCGCTCAACGTGGACAAACCCAAGGGCGACGTGGCTAACAACTTCGTCTTCGAGATGGAAGAAGGCTACTGCGTCTACTACGCCACGTCGATGGTCGCGATGCTTCGGTCACAGGGTATCCCGGCCCGATTCGTCACGGGGTACACCTCGGGACAGCGCGTGGCAGAGGACAGGTGGGTCGTCCGGGGACTCGACTCACACGCGTGGGTCGAAGTCTACTTCCCGGACACCGGGTGGGTCCGATTCGATCCGACTCCGGGCGGACCGCGGTCTGCGGCTGAACAGGAGATGGTTTCGGACGCCCGTGAAGAGAACGTAAGCGGCGTCGACGCGAGCGGGAGCGAGAACGGGACGTGGACGCCAGAGCCGACGACCACGACGACCACAACGACGGACGACACCGACACCACGAACGACACCCAGACCGGTCCCGACGTCGACGAGGGGCGGCGTGGAGACCCCGCGCTCGGCGACGGGGAGAGCATGGTGACGACGAACGGGTCTGCGAACACGACCGCAGTCGGTGGCGGTGGGATTCCCATCCGGATGCCGTCGACGGCACAACTGCTGTACGGCGGGTTGCTGTTCGTCGGGGTGCTGCTCACGGCGAGACGAACCGGCGTCCTCTCGCGGGTCTATCGCGCACTCTGGGTGCGCTGGCAACCGCGCGACGACCCGGAGACCGACGTGGAACGCGCGTTCGACAGACTGGAGTACCACCTCGCCCAGCGACATCGGCAGCGACGACCGGGGGAGACGCCACGCGAGTACATCGCCGCACTCTCGCACGTGGGCGTCGACGAGCGAGCACGACGCGTGGGCACGCTGTACGAACGTGCGCGCTACGCAGGAGAGGTGACGGGCGAACAGGCCGACGAGGCAGTGTCGCTCGTCGACGACATCGTCCGCGGGTCGAAGCGACGGAATATGCATGGATAATTATCTCTCGATATGGCAACATACCCGACAATGTTTAATAGGTTGCTTTCGTAGCCCCATGCGTAATGTCGGAAGTCTGCTCGACGTGCGGGCTGCCTCAGGAGCTTTGCGTCTGCGAAGACGTCGCAAAAGAATCCCAGCAGATCACCATCCGCATCGACGAGCGCCGTTACGGAAAAGAGGTAACGATAATCGAAGGATTCGACCCCAAGGACGTGGACTTGGATAGTCTCTCTTCGGATTTGAAATCGAAATTCGCCTGCGGTGGAACGGTCGAAGAAGGCCAGATAGAACTACAAGGAAACCATACCGGGCGCGTCGAGGATTTCCTCCGCGACAAAGGATTCAACGTCGCCTGATACGGTATCGGGTGTTCGGAGACGACATCCGAGTTTCTTTTCGAGACGGCAGTACGTCGTGAGTGAGTTCTCTGTGGCCGACCAGCCTCAGAACGGCGCGTCAGACTCGACGCCGTCTTCCGATTGGAGGTCGTAGTCCCACGCTTCTAACCCCCCGGCCATGCTCTCGACGCGAGCGTCGTCCGGGACGCCTTCGTACGAACCGATGAGTCGGGCGGCTTGCACGCTCGACTGGCCGAGCGGACAGACGGTGACGACGTGTTCGGCACCGTCCAGTTCCGAGATTCGTCGGGGGAGTGCGTTGAACGGGATGTTCACACTGCCGGGGATGTGAGCCTGTTCGAACTCCGCTCGTGACCGGATGTCGACGATTCGTACGTCCGAGTCGGACTCGACGAGGCCGTGAACCGCTGTGGGAGAAATCTCCGCGTCCATCGGCGCAGGCTATGGTCGCCGCCGGAATAAATGGAGCGGTCGTCCGTCACCCCGTTCGATACTTGGCTCACACGTCGACCACCACGAAAGTGAAGACCCACCGGGCGAACGCTTTTGTGCATCGTTGTCGTACAGCATGCACCATGTCGCGAAAAGCGACCGTCGTCCCGGCGATTCCGAAGACGACTCGGGACGAATCGGCGGAACGAAAGAGCACGCCGATGCTTCGAGCGGTCAGAGCACGTCGATTAGAGTAACCCTTCTTCACGGGCGAGTAACAATGGTGGAAGCGACCAGCCACAGGTCGTCCCGGCGCGAACCACGTCGATGGCGTCCTCGACTGGAACGGTTCGAACGTGGATGAACTCGTCGGGTTCGAGGTGCTGGTCGCCCGGCGTGAGATCGGAGGCGAAGACGATACCTCGGCGCTTTCGCATCCCCGCAGATGGATAGTAGGTTTCGAGGTGTTCGACCGCACCCGCCTCGTAGCCCGTCTCCTCGCGGAGTTCGCGTTTCGCCGCCCGTTCGAAGGATTCGCCGGGTTCGACGCGACCTGCGGGACAGGACACCACTGGCTCGCCGAGACGCGGGCGATACTCCTCGATGAGGACGACGTCGTCTCCCGTCCGAGCGACGATGGCGACCGAATCCGGCGGGTCGAACCAGAGACGGCGCACTCGCCTCGCGTCTGGTCGGCGGAGCAGGTCGTACCCCACCGCGTACTTCCCGACCGAGAGACTCGTCTCGCCGCGGCGTTCCCAGTTCATCGTTCGAGCAGACCGGCCTCGCTCGCGAGGAGCAGGGCCTCGATGGTCGCGTCGTTGGCCGGTGGTTCGCGGGCGGCGGTGAGGGCGTCTTCGACCGGAATCGCCCGCACCGAGAGGAACTCGTTGTCGTCCAGTTCGCGCTCTGTGGGGGTCAACCCCTCCGCGAAGACGATGCCGCGCTCGTGGCGCAGGACGCCCGTCGCGACCCAGAATGTTTCCAGCAGGGCCAGGCTGTCGGCCTCAAAGCCGGTTTCCTCGCGGAGTTCGCGCGCTCCGGCGGTGGTGTAGGACTCTCCGTCCTCGACGATTCCGGCGGGACACTCCAGACACGTCTCCCGAATCGGGGGTCGGTACTGTTCAACGAACACGACCCGTCCGTCTGCGATGGCCAGAACGACCACCGCCGGGGGGAGTTCCGCCCAGTAATACTTCTTCGTCGTTCCGTCCGGCTGTTCCACGAGGTCGTGCCCGCCCGTGTACCAGCCCGTCTCGTACTCTGCCTTCGATTCGAGCACCGGCCAGTCGTGGTCACGCCAGTCGTCGTCTCGCAAATCGTCGGTCATGGTTCGAACTGTGGCGGCGAACGTTTAAAATCGGAAGGAACGAATCGCGGTCGGCAGGCAGTGGCGGACAGGTCACGACGAGAGACTGAAACACCAGCTTTCGGGGCAGAGCGGACGAGACGACCACCGAATCAGCAGGCGACACGACCGCCAGAAATCAGCCGGTTACACTGCCGCCAGAGTCCCAGACCACCCACCGGAAAATCAGAGATTTTCCGGGCCGACGAGCGACCGGTGCGAGGCGCGGAGCGCCTCGAAAAGCGAGCGGCGAAGCCGCGAGCCGAGGGAGCGAGGAGTGTCTTCGTGAGCGACGCGAGCGAATGGCTCGGAAGTCGCACGCCCGCGGAGCGTCAGCGAGCAGGAACGTCTTCCGGTGCTTTTGGTCGAGCTTTTACAGGGAATGCGAGACGGCAAAGCCGTCTCGTTCCGGCACGGGCTTCGCCCGTGAAGGAGACGGTCAGCGGTCGAGCGGTACCGCTGGACCGCCGACCCTCGACCGTCGTAAAAGGTGGTGGCCGAAAGGTCGTGGGGAATGATTTATGCCTCCGCCTCGCGCTAGCTTCTCAGCATGAACGAGGTTTCCGCGAGCGTCGGGCGCTACCTCAGCATGATACACCTCGTCAGCCAGAGCACTGGCCGCCCGGCGAAAACCGGCGAACTGGCGACCGCACTCGACGTAAGCGCCGCCAGCGTCACCGAGATGCTCGCCACCCTCCAGTCGCGCGACCTCGCGACGTACGAGAAGTACGAGGGTGCGACGCTCACCGACGAGGGCGAAGAGACCGCCCGCGAGGTGATGTGGAAACACTGCGTCGCGGAGAACTTCTTCGCAGACGACCTCGCTATCGACGACCCGGCGGAAGCGCGTGAGATGGGCAACGCGCTCTCTGACGAGGTGGCGGCGCGACTCCGCGAACTAATCGACCATCCGTGCGCCGGGCAGTGCAGTGCCCCGCAAAACGAGTACAGCGAGTGCCTCGACGACGTTCGCGGCGATACCTAGGCGAACCGGACGATTTTCTCGAAGTAGTCGAGCGGAAGTCGGTCGTCGCTCGTGATTCCCCGTGCTGGCAAGTGGTCCAGTCGGTCGGTGACGAACTGCCGAGCGACCAGCGATTTTCGGTCGCATCCCGCCTCGAGTTCGCGGTCCGCTTCCGCGAGCAACAGCGCACCGGTGTACACGTCGAAGACGTACTCCGAAAGTGCTTTCGCGTTGAGCTGGGCGTACGCCTCGTCTTCCGTCGCCAGCGTGACCAGCGCCTCCTCCAGGTCGCCGAGTTCCTCGCGCGTCGTCGCAACGAGGTCAGAGAGTTCGTCGTGGTCGACGGCATCGAGTCGCTCTCGAATCCGAGCCAGCGCTGGTTCGTGGGCGTTCTCGCGTGCCATCGCCCGAAGCACGTCGAGCGAGAGGACGTTCGACGTCCCCTCCCAGATGGGAAGCACCTGTGCGTCTCGCAGCAGGCGATGAGTCACGAACTCGTTCACGTACCCGTTTCCGCCCTGTACCTCCATCGCGTAGGATGCCACGTCGACCGCCATCCGCCCCGTTCGAGCCTTCGCGATGGGGACGAGAAGACGCATCAGCGCGAAGGCATCCTCGTCACCGCGGTGGTAGCGGTCGAACGCCAGTCCGGCGTCGAACGTGAACGCCGTCGCCGCTTCGTGGGCGACGGCCATCTCCACGAGGTCCCGGCGCATCAGCGGATACTGGTCGATAGGCTGGCCGAACGCCTCGCGGTTGGCGGCCCGAACCTTGCTCTCTAGCAACGCCCGTCCGATGAGACCGCAGGCGGCGAAGGCGTTCGCTATCCGTTCGAGGTTGAGCATCTCCGACATGTATCGGAAACCCGATTCGGCCTCGCCGACGAGGTACGCCTCGGTTCCCCGAAACTCGACTTCCGCCGTCGGGACGCTCACGGTGCCGAGTTTGTCTTTCAGCCGACGGACGTAGTAGTCGTTTTGCTCCCCGTCGCGTTTCGTTCCCGGGACGAGAAACAGCGAGAGACCGGCGGTTCCCGACGGCGCGTCGGGTCGCCGGGCGAGGGTGAGAATCGCACCGGAGTCGACGTTCGAGCAGAACCACTTCTCGCCCGTGAGTTCCCACACGTCGCCCGTCCGTTCGGCGACGGTTTCGGTCGCGCCGACGTCGCTGCCGCCCTGTCGCTCGGTGAGGAACATCGCACCCTGGAGCAGGTCGTCGTACTCGCGGGTGGTGAGTCGGTCGAAGAACTCGGACAGCGACCCGTCGTCGAAACGTTCCAGCACGAGCGCCACGCCCGCGGTCATGGCGACGGGACAGGTCAGTCCGACGTCAGTGTAGGCGAGCAAGTAGTCCATCGTCAGATGGTGGAGGATGGGTTCCGGTTCGTCGCTTCCGGGTGGCGACCGGAGCGAGTCGGCGACGATGCCAGCGCCGTACACCAACGCTTCGTTCTCTCTCTGTGCAGGATGGTACTCGACGTCGTTCACGAGCCTCCCGTGGCGGTCGTAGCGGTGGAGCGTCGGCCCGTGGCGGTCGATTACGTCGGCGTTGTCGGCCACGGTCGTTCCCACGAGGTCGCCGAACTCGGCGAATCGTTCCTCGGGTGGGTCACCGGGGTAGGCTCGGGCGACTTCGTATCGGAGCACGGGGTCGTACTCCCAGTAGTTCATCCCGCGCCCGCGGTCGAACTGGCCGTAGTCGTACGTCATTCGACGGTGAAATCGAGGGCGAACGAGTTAAACGATGTCCCGGTCACGACGACCGAGTTATACGAGGTCTCGATACACGCGACCGAACGTGATTCGTCGAAGCGTCGCAATCGCGGCGGGTTCTTCGTGCTGGTACGTGGCGGCGATGACCGTCGCTTCCACGGGGGAGGCGTGCCAGACGACGTGGTCGACGTTCTCGCTGCCCTCCTCGTGGACGTCGAAATCCGCCGGAATCGACTCCTCGAACTCCTCGCGCGTTCCGGTGTAAACTTGGAGCAACGACGCGAACAGTGCGTCGCGCGCGGTTTCGACCACGTCGCTGGTCACGCGCTCGTCGTACTCCGCGCGGTCGAAGCGCATGGCCTTGGCCGTCTCTTTGACGACCGTCTGGGCCGCCGGCCCGACGGTCTCGTACTGTTCTCGCACGTCGCTTTCGTCCTCGGGGGCGAGAAGCCCGTGTGTCTGCATGCGTGACCGTTCTCGGGGTGGGGACTATTCGTTTTCGTCCTCGGCGTTCGCTTCGTCCGAGTTCGACTCGTCCGCCTCCGGTTCGTCGTCCACCATCTCCCGTGTCATGCGCTGTGCCTCCTCCAGAATGGCGCGGGCGTCTGCGTCAATCTCGCCGCTCCCCATTCCGCCACTCACGCCCGTATCTCGTCCGTAGCCGCCGGTCTGCTGGAGTTCGTCTTCCAGTCGATGGCCCTGGTCGTGGCCGTGGTCGTGAACCGTGTCCTCGAACACCTGCGGATATTCCGCTTCAGGGACGGATTCGGTGATTCTGGAGGCAAGTTCGTCCGGGCTCTCCTCGTCCCATCCCGGTGCGTGCTCGTCCAACCACGCTTCGTGCTCGTCGTCGCCGAGGATGGCGGTGAACGCGAAATGGTTGGCGAGGTGCTTCCCGTCGGACTGTGGCGTCTCGCAGACAGGACACGCATATCCCATACCGCAGGGTACGGAGCGCGGACGGAAAAACTATTCAGTCCAGTTCGGCCAGCATCACCAGCGCGTTCTCGCCGTCGCCGTAGTAGTCGGGTATCGTCCGGAGGTAGCCGAACCCGAACTGGTGATACAGCGAGATGGCCGGTTCGTTGCTCGCGCGCACTTCGAGTTTGACCGACCGAACGCAGCGTTCCCGAAGGCCCGAGAGCGCCCGCTCCAGCAGCATCCGGCCGATTCCCTCGCCGCGACGGGCGGGATGCACCGCGAGGTCCTTGACGTGTCCGAGCGGTCGGCCGTGGTTAGAGACCACGTCGGCCACGACGTAACCGACGATTTTTCCACCGTCGACCGCGACGAGGAAGGTGGGTTCGTCCACGAAGCGTTCGAACGCCGCAAACGGCCACGGCTGACTGAACGACGCATTTTCGATGCGGGAGATGGCGAGCAAATCCGCGCTCTCGGCGGGGCGAATGACCGGCGTCTCCGCCTCGCTGGCGGTGGTCGTCACGACCTAGCATTCGACGTAGGACACTAAAACTCTCGTGTCCGACCGTGCCGCCGACACGTAATGACGATGAGAGGTTCGGCATACCTCGTTCCGCTCGCTCGTCGAGTTGCGCTCCGGAAGTGTACGTCTGTCCGTGCTCTCTCCCGGTGGTCGCGGTGAATCGTTGCTCTCTGGCGGACGTGTCGCCTGCCACAGCGTGACGGCAAGCCGACCGGCTGGCAGAGGGCCAGCGCACCCTCCGGAAAATCGAAGATTTTCCGGGCCAAGCGACGACCATCGGGAGGAGCGCCGTGCTTTTGCTCCAGCTTTTACAGGGAGCCAGCAGGAGTGACGACCACCGTGGTCGTCACTCCTGCCTGCGACCGTCGTAAAAGGTGGAAGCGAAACGGTCGTTAGTCGTCAGCAGGTGCCGTGCTGTCGCCGGATTCGGCCTGCTTTTTCGTGTGGGACAATTTGCCACCGTCGGCGAGGATGCGGCGTTCGCGCTCGGAGGCGTTGAGCGTCGCCGTCGCTTCCCACTCGTCGTTCACACGGACCGTGAACTCGTCCTGCCCGGAGCGGACCGCTTCGGCCACGTCGTCGACGATTTCGACGTCGTCGCCCTGCTCTATCTTCTCGTAGGTCTCCTCGTCGATTTCGAGCGGGAGGAGACCGAAGTTGAACAGGTTCGCCTTGTGGATGCGGGCGAAGCTCTGTGCGAGGACGCCCTCGACACCGAGGTACATCGGGCACAGTGCGGCGTGCTCGCGCGAGCTACCCTGTCCGTAGTTCTCGCCAGCGACGAGGAACCCGCCGTCGGCGTCGAGTGCGCGCTGTGCGAACGTGTCGTCCACGCGCGAGAGGGTGAACTCGGAGAGTTTCGGGATGTTCGACCGGTACATCAGGATG
The DNA here is from genome assembly GCF_054177595.1 of Haladaptatus ordinarius. Lineage (NCBI taxonomy): Archaea > Methanobacteriati > Methanobacteriota > Halobacteria > Halobacteriales > Haladaptataceae > Haladaptatus > Haladaptatus ordinarius. The sequence goes on from NZ_JBPEHH010000010.1 coordinate 42,378, forward strand.
TCCTGGGTCGCTGGGATGATGTGGTCGGTCGTGATGTTGTCCTGCATCTTGAGCAGGGCCGGGCCTTCGAGATCGGATTCGAGTTCGTCCTTCAGCGGGACGTCACCGATGTTCGGCCCCTTGATGAGTTCGTCGTCGACGGCCTCGTCGGGGGCGATGAGGTCGGGGTCGTCGACACTACTGCTGTACTTGTCGCCGAGTTCAAAGCCGGGGTCTTCGAGGTCGCCGAGTTCGTCCGCGAGGTCACGCGGGTCGACGATTTCGCCTTTGATGGCCGCCGCGGTGGCGACTTCCGGCGAGCAGAGGTAGACGTTGTCGTCCTCGATACCGGAACGACCCTCGAAGTTACGGTTGAAGGTTCGAAGCGAGACGGAGTCGGACGCTGGAACGTGCCCGATACCGATACAGGCACCACAGGTCGCCTCGGAGAAGTTGACGCCTGCCGCCATCAGTTCGGCGACCCAGCCCTCGCGAGCGAGCATCTCGGAGGCCTGTTTCGAACCGGGTGCGACGATCAGGTCCGTCTTCCGGTCGACCGTGCGGCCTTCGAGCATCTTCGCGGCGGGGAGGATGTCCTCGTAGCCACCGTTCGTACACGAACCGATGATGACCTGGTCGACCGACTGGCTGGCGACCTCGCGGACGGGGACGACGTTGTCCGGCATCGACGGCTGTGCGATGAGCGGTTCGATGTCGGAGAGGTCGATGACGATTTCGTCGTCGTACTCCGCGTCGTCGTCCGGCTGGAGGTCGACGTACTCGTCCTCGCGGCCGAGGCGGTCGAGCCACTCTTCGGTCTTCTCGTCCGTCGGGAAGATGGAGGTCGTCGCGCCGAGTTCCGTCCCCATGTTGGTGATGGTCGTGCGCTCGGGAACCGAGAGCGTCTCGACGCCGGGACCGGTGTACTCGAATATCTTGCCGACGCCGCCTTTCACGGAGAGGCGACGGAGCATCTCGAGGATGACGTCCTTCGCGGTCGCCCACTCGGGAAGTTCGCCTTCGAGACGGACGTTGACGATTTCGGGCATCTCGATGTAGTACGGGCCACCACCCATGGCGACCGCCACGTCGAGTCCACCGGAACCGATTGCGAGTTCGCCGAGGCCGCCGGGGGTCGGCGTGTGCGAGTCCGACCCGAGCATCGTCTTCCCGGGTGCCGCGAAGTTCTCCTTGTGGACGTTGTGACAGATACCGTTGCCGGGGCGCGAGTAGTGTGCGCCGAACGTGCCCGCCGCCGAGCGAAGGAATCGGTGGTCGTCCGTGTTCTTGAAGTCGAACTGGTACGTCTGGTGGTCACAGTACTGGGCGGCGATTTCGGTCTGAACTTCGTCCAGTTCGAGCGCCTCGAACTGGAGCCACACGAGCGTCCCCGTCGTGTCCTGCGTGAGAACCTGGTCGATCTCGATTCCGATCTCTTCGCCGGTTTCGAGTTCGCCTTCGACGAGGTGGTCGTCGAGAATCTTTTCCGTAAGTGTCTGTCCCATATCGGTCGATAATCGACTCTCCGGAGGTATAAATCCCGCGTGTTTCCGTTTCCATCGTTCGTGGTAAATACGGCTCTCGGGTGGCAATTTTCGCGATGCGAGCGTCGCCCATCGGTCGAGCAATCCACCGGTCGGACGGTCCGGCAGTCGAAAGGGACTGACCCCTTCGAGTACGTCGAGCCAGAAGGATAACGGCTTTGGCCCCCCGCCCGGTTCGTTCGAGTATGTTCCAGAGCGGAACGTTCGTCGCAGAGCACATCACCGACACCAGAGACGAGCAGATACAGCCAAACGGCATCGACCTGACGCTCGAAACCGTCTACGAACAGCGCGATTCCGGACGTATCGGGCGCAACGGGAAGGAGATAGGGGACAGACAGCAGGTCGAACCCGAACAGGTGACAGAGAAGTCGCCCGAGACCTACTACCTCCCGGAGGGTGGATACATCGTCCAGTACGCCGAAACCGTTCGGATTCCGGAGGGCCACGTCGGATTCGTCTTCCCTCGGTCGTCGCTCATGCGAAACTCCTGTATGCTCAATACGGCGGTCTGGGACGCGGGATACGAGGGCAAGGGCGAGGGACTGTTGCAGGTCCACCACGACATCGAACTCGAACGCGGCGCACGCATCGCACAACTCGTTCTCAGCGAGGCGGACCACGACGCGACGTACAACGGTGACTACCAGGGCGAGAATATCGAGTCGCCGGTCGTCGAATAATCGAACGAACCGGGGAGAACATCATCATCGTTCTAGACATTACATGGACAGATACTTTTCAAAAATCGGCGGAAATTATTTAGTTCATCAATTTCAGTGGTAAAAACGGAATGGTTGAGAACCAGCCACATGGACGACGAAGATTTCTGAAGGCGACTGGTGCGGCGGCCGTTGCGACGACGCTCCCACTCAGCGGAACTGCAACTGCCGGAGACGGGATTCTCGACAGCGCGTTCGACTTGACGACGAGTGCATTACAGCAAGCCCTCGTCGTCTTCGAGACGAACGACGACGTCGACCAGCTCGGGTCGCTCGACCTCGAAAACGGCTATCACAAATTCGAGGTACTTCCAATCGGCTACACGGAACTCTCGGTCAGCCAACTGGAGACGCTCACCGACTGGGATTCGGTTCGGTACGTCCAGAAGAACGTCGAACTCGACTACTACAACGACGACACGCGCGACGTGACGCGCGTGTCGGAGGTACAATCGAGCGGGTACACCGGAGAGGGCGTCCACACCGCGGTCATCGACTCGGGCGTGGACGGCGACCACCCCGACCTCGACTCCAGTCTCGTCGCGAACTGGCGCTGGGCGGGCAATCCGCTCGGCGAACCCACCCTCTGGGTTCGTGCCGGTGACCTCGACACGGACGACAACGGGCACGGTACCCACTGTTCGGGGACCGTCGCGGGCGACGGTACCCAGAGCGACGGTCAGTTCCGGGGGATGGCACCGGACGCCGACCTCACCGTCTACTCGGCGGGATTAGCTCTGCTCATCGTCAAACCGGTCGCCGCGTTCGACCACCTGCTCGCGCGCCAGCAAGCGGGCGAGACGGACATCAGTATCGTCTCGAACTCCTATGGCTCCTCGAACGGCGAGGCGTTCAACCCGGACGACGCGCTCAACGTCGCCACGTGGGAAGCGTGGACACGGGGGCTCCTGCCCGTGTTCGCGGCGGGCAACTCCGGGCCGGACACGAACACGCTCAATCAGTACGCCAAGGCACCGAACGTCCTCGGCGTCGCCGCGACGACAGACGAGAAGTCGGTCACCGACTTCTCGTCACGCGGGCGCAAACAGAGCGCCGACCCGAGCAACTGGGACCGCAAGACGGCGCTCGACAACTTGGAGCAGTATCGCAACGGTGGGTCACCGTCCGGGCCACTCGGCGTCTACCGACCAGGCGTCGGTGCGCCCGGCAACGCCATCGTCAGCACGATGGAACCGACGGACGCACTCAATCTGTCCAGCGGCGACACCCGCCTGTGGTACGCGACCATCAGCGGGACGAGCATGGCCTGCCCGGCCGTCGCCGGCATCGCCACCCTCGTCGTCGACGCCTACCGGCAGAACAACGGCGGGTCGCCGACGCCCGCCGAACTGCTGAACACCGTCTCGGCGGAGGCCGAAGACGCGCTCAGTGGCTACACGCCGTGGAACGTCGGGTCGGGCTTCGTGGACGCCGCAGACGCCGTCACCCGCGCGGAGAACGGGAACGTGGGAACGTACAGCGACGTCACGCTCGTAAACTACTGAGACAGATTCCACTTCTCCGGAATCGATACCTCTATTCTAATCGGGTATCTACGGAGTGTCGAAGAGTCGTGACAGCTACGGATGTACTCGAACAGTGTGATAGCTGTGGAGAGCAGATGTTGGACGTATATCTGGAAGATGGTCTTTGCACCGCCTGTCGAGGAAAATGACACGAGACGAGACGCGTCGTTACTCCCGTTCCTCTCCAAGTAGTCGCCGAAGGTTCGAGCGGACACGATAGAGCGCAGTCCCCGTCGCAGCGATTCCGAGCGTGCCGATTCCTGCCGTACTGGCGGCGAGAACGGAGTTCTCCTCGGTCGTGCCTGGGAGCGGATGCCACGTCTCGCCGTCGGTGCTGTACTCGACGGGGCCGAAGGTGTACGACCCGGTCTCGTCCACCCCGTTCGGAGCTTCCGCGAAGTAGGTGCGGTCGTCGCCGTCGACCGTGCCGACGAACTCAACGTAGCGGTCGCCTCCCTGCACGTACGTGGTGTGGGCGTCGCCGCCGACCACGCTCCACTCGCTCGGAACTCGGTCACGGACGTGGACCGACTCGTCCGCCGCGATGGTCAGGTCGACCTGGTTTGTCTGGCCGCCGGTGAACGCCGACCCGTCGTCGGCCCGTTCGACCGTGACGTGGACGCCGGGACCCGAGTCGTTGCCGAACGGCACGTAGTCGTGGTGGATGGCGTACACCCCGGTGTTGACGTCCGCGACGTAGGTGACGCCGTCCTGCTCGACGGCACACCAGGTGAACGGTGTCGCTTCGTTCAGCCCTTGCATCTTCGATTCTTCGGGCACGTCCTCGTGTGGGAGGTAAAAGCCCTCCTCGCGGAGCACCCAGTCGTCGGTGTCGATGTCGAGGAATCGAACCCCGCCGTGGTAGTGGCCGAGGTGAACCCACCCGCATTCGGTCACGTCGAAGTTGTGCGGACTGAGCGTGAAGTTCTGGAAGGTCGTACTCGATTTCCACTCCCACACGTCGAGTTCGGTGGGACTCTCGCCGTCTTCGATGCCGTCAGCGTCGAGCAGGTAGAGTTTGCCGCTCGATCCGTCCTCGACGCTCGGAACCTCCTGTCCGACGACGACCACGCGCTTCCCATCGAGAAGCGTTGGGGCGGGTTCCGCGAAATGTGCCGAGTTCATCTCGAACACCGCGAGTTCGGTGATTGCGGTCGGGTCCGAGAGGTCGAGGATGCGCAGGCCCTTGTCCCAGTAGGAGAGGTAGCCCGTCGGCGTCCCAGTTTTGGGGTCGTTCTGTATCGTGATGTCGTGGATGTAATCCAGTCCGCCGGTCGCGCCGCTCGCGGTCCACCGGTCGACGAGCACGAACTGGCCCGTCGTGCGGTCGAACTGGAGCACGTACAGCCCCGCCGTCCCGTCGTTCATGTCTTTGCAGGCGAAGACGTACTCCTCGCCGTCGATGCGGTGGTAACAGGCGTTGTGCGACCCGGTCGTCCAGGCGTTGTACGAGCCGACGACCGTCGGGTTGCCGGGGTCTTCGACGTCCACCGCGACGACCGACCCGGCGGAGGGGTCGGTCGAGTCGCCGTCGGTGCCCGGCGTCGGGTCGGTCTCGTTGAACAGCGCGGTGTAGGGCTGTTTCGACATGAAGACGTACTTTCCGTCGTCGCTCAGGCGAGCGTCCATCACGGCGGAGGCGGGGTCGTCGTTCCGGACGAACGAGAGCACCGAGAGTTCGGCGTCTCGGGCCTCTTCCAGCGTCTCGGCGTCGTTGAACTCGTGGATGTCGAGAATCGCCATTCCGCGGTCGTTCGTCGGGTCGTCCGACGAGAAGACGCCGACGTAGGCGTAATCGCCGTGGACGTGGAGTTCGGTTATCGCGCCGTAATGTGGTTCCTCGGGGCGACCGCTGTTGCTCGACGCGCCGACGCCGCCGAGGCTGTGGTAGTCGAGCAGTTCCGCCCGGTCTGCCTGCTGGTGAGCCGATTCGTCCGTGTGGTCGTGACCGCCGGTCGACTGCGTTCCGGAGTCGCTGCCGTAGTTGTGGGCGCTTGCTGTACCGGTTGCGAGGCCGAGCGCGCTCCCGGTCGCGGCCGAGAGCGCGAGGAATCGGCGACGGTCGAGTCGGTCGGTCGTGTTCGACGTGTCGTCTGACATGGTGTGTGGGGTCGAAATTGGTTCGTGTTGGTTGCTGGTTCGCGTCGGCGGCGGATTCGTCGTGGTTTCTGGTTCGCGTCGTCTGCTGGTCGTCCGCCGATGCGTGCTATCTTCGGGTCGTGCTGTCCGTTATCTCGATTCGACGTCTCAGAGGCTCGTGTCCGCGCCGAGCACGTTGTTCCTGTCCGTCGTGTTCGGAATCGCTATCCAGTTTTTCCCGCCGTCGAGGCTGTACTCGACCGGGCCGAACTCGTAGGTGTTCGTCTCGGTCAGCGACGCGGGCGCTTCCGCGAAGTAGGTGCGAGTGCCGTCCTCGACCGACGACGAGAACTCGACGAACCGCGTGTCGTCCTCGACGTGGGTTGAGTGGGCGTCACCGCCGACGACCGACCACTCGCTCGGAATCCGGTCGCGGACGCGAACCTCGGTGTTGGCGCTCACCGTGACGTCAATCTGGTCGGTCTGCCCGCCCGTGAACAGGTCGCCGTCGTCGCTTCGCTCTGCTGTGACGCTCGGGTCGACGCTGAACTCGCCCCCGAACGTGGCGACCGTCTCGCCGTCCACCCGCCGCGTCTGAGTGAAACCGAGCGCGTTGGTCAACAGGGTGTGGCCCAGGAACGCAACGGAGTAGTCGAGCAGGCCGAACGGGTGGAGGTTGGCCTGCGAGGCTGGCGGGAGGAGACTCCCGACGACGTGGATTCCGGTGCCGTCGTTCAGTCCGCTCGTGATGGACCCGGCCGCGACCTTCCCGTCGGTCTCGCCCGCGACGGTGCCGCCCGCCGCGTCGAAGGCGTCGGCGTCGAGGAGCGTCATCGGGGCCTGGTTCGCCGTCGAGTAACCCAGGCCGGTAATCTTCCAGAGTTCCTTCTGGATGGGTCGCGTGTCGTCGAGCAGCGCGTGGCCGGGGTACTTCTCCGCGAGGTGGGCGATGTAGAACGACTCCTCGGTCACGTGTCCGGCGTCGATGTCGGAGGCGAACTGGTTGTCCATCGGCGCGAGCAGGCGGATTCCCGTATCCGTGAGCACGAGGTTTCCGCCGTCGTCCACGAACGAATCGAGCGCGTCGACGTACTTGCCGTCGGTGACGGCGTCGTCGTGGATGACCACCAGGTTGTCGTACTCCCGGTGTGCGCCCGCCTTCACGTCGGCGACGGTCAGCGCGTCCACCGGACCGTCGGCGTACGCGGCGTAGTCCTCGAAGAAGGCAAACGGCGACACCTCGTAGGAGCGTTGCTCGTAGCCCAGCGCCTCCTTCGGGTCGGGGTTCTGGTCGGTGCTGGCGAGCGTGCCGAACCGAACTGAAACCTCACCTTTCTCGGCGTCCATCAGGTTCTCGACTTCGACCGTCCACCGACCAGCGTCGGGGTCGTCGACCGTCCACTCCTCCATGCCGACGAAGCCGTCGGCTGCCTCTTTCGTCGGATCGAATCGGCGATGAACCGTCCCGTTCGGTCGCAGGAGTTTCGCGGCGTGGACGGTGTTCGGTTGGGTGTGGACGCCGACCGAAAGGCTGTCGACGTCCTCGCGCACGTCGGCGTAGAACTCCGTCACGCTGTCCGGCCCGAACGTTTTCGATTCCTCCGTCGAATCCGTCTCCGTCGATTTCTCGCCGTAGGTGTAGTAGCTGGCTGAAATCTCGTAGTCTGCGGCGACGTTGGCATAGGTCTTGGCGACGAAGGCATACTCCTTCCCGGCTTCGACGTTCGCGGCCAGTTCTTCGGGGTTGCTCGCCGTCGCGGACGTGGCGATGGCGTTACCGTCCGCATCTTCCAGGAAGAACTCCAGGTCTTCGCCCGGCGGCGTCCACGAGAGCGAAGCTTCGACCTTGTCGGCGTCGCTGACGGCGGTGAAGGTGTGTCGCTTGCGCGCCGGGGCCGCCGACGCGCCCGGCCCGATGGTACCCGAGAAGCGCTCGCCAGCGTCCATCTCGACGAAACCGGTGTCCGGGTTCTGGACGAACGAGAGGTCGTCAGAAGAACGCGTCAGCGAATCTGTCGTGACGTAGGCGGTGGACTTCCCGCCGGTGTCGATGGTGGCCGAGGTGTTCGCTAGAGCGTACTCGGCGATGGTTCGGATGGCGGTCACGTAGCCCGTAACCTGCATCTCGACCAGTTTCGGGTCGTAGACGTTCGCACCGACCATGTGCGAGTACGCCATCTCGAAGTCCATCGTCGTCATCCCGAGGCCGCCGAGTTCCTCGGGGTGGGCCATCCAGTCGCCCATCGCACCCGTGACGGTGTAGCCGATGGTGTCCCAGATTGCGCTGTAGTCGAACGCCTGTTCGGGCAGCGTCTCGAAACCCAGTGCGTCCGGGTTGAGACTCCCGGTGATGCGCTGCTGGGCGTCACCGAGCGTGTTCCACGCCGTCAGTTCCTCCTCGACCTGCCCGTCGATGACCCGATTCATCTCGTACAGTTCGTGGAGTTGGCCGTGGTCGAACTGGTCTTGGCTGATGAGACCGAGGATGAAATCGTCCGACCAGAGCATCCCGTGGAAGTCCGCGCCGTAGTTCAGGTTCTGATACTCCCGGAAGTGTTCGACCAGCGCCAGCGCGTCCGGGACGTGGGTCGCACTGCGCTCGGGCACGTCGCTGTCCACGTCCGAACCGTCGTATGCGAGGTTCGCCCCCTGTGGCTCACCCGGATAGTGTGCGGGGTCGATCCACCCGACGGTCGGATACTGGCGGTTCGTGTCGAACACCTCGGCGTTGCCGCGCTCGTAGAACGGGATGACGGGGGCACCGCTCTCCGGACCGAGCAGTTGCCAGCCGCTCTCGTACTGAGGGTGTTTTGCGACCCAGCCATCCGGGTTCGGGTAGACGAATATCAGCACCACGTCGTCCAGCAGCGATTCGACGTCCCGTTCCTCGCCGCCCAGCAGATCCTCGATGAACCGAGACCCAGCCTCCGCGCCAGCGCGTTCTAGCCCGTGAAGCGAGAGGCTGAACATTACCTTCTCCTTCTCGCGGAAGGCAGTGTCGTCGGTTACGTCGTTGGTCACTTCCGCGACCCACACGTCCTTCGGGTCGTCCTCGCCCGAGACGTAGTTGTAGTGGCCCGGACTCTCGCCGATGGAGTAGAATCGTAGTCTGTCAGGGTTGTTCGATTCCAGGTGTTTCAGCCCGTCGACCATCTGCTCGTAGTCGATGTACCCCGTCGATTCCATCGGATCGGGGAACACGCCCAGCGGGTACTGCCCGAGTCGCCAGAACGGATTCGAACCGGGCGAGTGGCTGAGCCGTTCGGCGGCCGTGATGTCGAGCACGTCGCCCACCTCACCGGTCGTCAGGTGGGCGTGAGCCGCCGATTTCGGCGTCGTCGTCTTTCGGTAGTCGATGCCGAGCGCGTCGAGTTCCGCGAAGCCCGCCTCGCTCGTAAACTCGACGAGGGTCGCGACCGCGTAGTCGTCTGCCGTGTGGTTGACGACGTACTGGTAGCGTGCGGTCATCGACCCCGAGGTCAGTTTCGCCTCGGACGCACCGGGGAGCGCGAGTGCGCCCGCAGTCGCGGTTGCGAGCCGTGCGAAATCCCGTCTCGTGAGATCGGGAAGGACGTTATCGTCTAGCATGGTTCGTAATGATTTCGTCGTAATTTCAATCTAATTGCCGATTCGAATCAGAAACTCGTATCCTGGCCGACGACCGTGTTCGTCTCCGACTCGCTGAAGGCGACCCACTCGTCGTCGGTCTTCGCGGCGTTAGCCGTCGCAGGGCCGAACGAGTAATCGCCGGTCTCGCTCGTCTCGCTCGGTGCCTCCGCGAAGTAGGTGCGGGTCACCTCACCGTCGGTCGGCGCGACCGAGCCGAGATAGACGTGTTTCACGTCGCCCGTCGTCTCGACGCGCGTCACGTCGCCGTAGTCGCTCTCGACGGTCCACTCGGCGGGTATCGTATCGCGGACCGTTGCGGTGTGGGACACCGAACCGACGGTGATGTCGACCTGGTTCGTCTGGCCGCCCGTGAACGTCGACCCGTCGTCGGCACGCGACCCGCGCACCGAAAGCGTCGTCGGCGTGTCCGGGTCGACCAGCGTCGTGTCGTTGAACTTCCCGAACTCTCCCGACTCGGCGCGCTTTACGGCCGCAGCGGCATCCACGAAGCCCGCGCCGACGTTCCACGGCGTGTAGCTCTCGTGAATGTCACGAGCGGTCGCCTCGACGGTATTGAGAACCTCGATGGGCGAGGGCTCGTAGCCGTTCTTGCGGGCCGCGTCCAGCACGAGGACACAGACCCCTGCGGCGGCCGGGCAGGCCATCGACGTGCCACTCATCGGGCCGTAGTACGTCTCGGTGTCCGTGCCGTAGGCGTCCAGGGGGTCGGTCGGCCCGAGCGTGCTCATCACCATGTCGCCGGGTGTCCCGACCGCCGGACGGTAAAGACCGACCGGTCGCCGTTTCTCGGGTTCGTCGACCTTCTCGTGGGATTCGTAGTCGAGGGTGTAGTCGACGACGACCGACACCATTGGCTCCACCTCGACCCAGTAGGTCGTTCCGCCGTCGACGTCGGTCGTCAGCGTTCGGTGCTGGTGGACGGGTTCTTCGCCCATCTGTGCGACGACGGTTCCGTCTTCGCTCCCCTCGTGAACCGACACGCGCACCTGCTCGCCGTCCGGTGTGACGTCGAGGGTAAATTCCAGCGTGTCCGCGTTCGGCGGCGCGTCCCACTCGTAGAACTCGCTCTCGGTCGAAGCGTCGGTGCCGGTCGTCCCGTTGTCCGCGGCGGGACCGACCGTTCCCTTCCACGTGCCCACGTCCACGACGTACTGTCCGTCGGTCATCGCGGCGTGGAACTTCCCGAGATTCCGGAGTGCCTTCTTGCGGTCGTAGTTCGTCTCGCGGTTCTCGTCGGGAAGGCGACCGCGCGACGAGAAGTTCGTGACGTGCTCGTCGTCGCGGGTCGCGGCAACGCAGAGGACGTGTGGAGCCTTGGCGAACCGCGAGAGCGTGTCGGCGTCGGGGCCGTCGTTGCCCGCCGCGAACACCGGGACGATACCACGACAGAACGCCTCCCACGTCGCCACGTTCAGCGGGTCGTTCGGGTTGTAGCGCACGTCGCGGGCGACGCCGTAGGAGTTCGAGACGACCGCCGGGTCGAAGTCGTCGTCCGGGTCGGCGGCACGGGCGAGCACGTGGTCCCACGCACCGATGGCGTAGGGCAGGTAGACCGCCTGATTCACCGAGTAGACCGACAGCCGTGCGCCGGGGGCCATCCCCCGCCACTGCCCGTCGCTGGCCGAGCCGTCGCCAGCGACGATGCCAGCGCAGTGGGTGCCGTGTCCCAGGTCGTCGGTGTCGGCGTCGGGGCCGAGGTCGAGCCAGTCTGCGTCTCGCGTTCCGAGGGGGTCGTCGACCCACTGCCAGTTGGATTCGAGGCGACCCTCGAAGTCCGGGTGCGGGCCGCTGAACCCGGAGTCGATGACGACGGCGTCGACGCTCGACCCGTCGTAGCCGAGTTCCCGCTGCACCACGTCCACGCCCATCGCACCCCGTGAGTCGTCGTTGAAGTAGTCGAGTTCGACCGCCTTCCGAACCCGGCGAACGCCGTCCCATTCTGCGACCGTGCGAATCGCATCGGTCGACAGGGTGGTGTAGGTGATGGGGAGCACCGAGTACTCGTGTTTTCCGTCCGGGAGGTCGAGGTTGGTGAGCCGACCCATCGACTCCCGCGAGTCGAAGACGACGAGCACCTCGTGAGGGCCGGACGCCGAGAGGTCGAGTTCGTCGTCGACGGTGCTCGTGTCGGTGCCGGCCCTCGCAGAGCGGGCGAGCATCGACCCGGCCGCGACGGTGCCGACGCCCTTGAGGACGGTACGACGGTCGACTCTTGTAGTATCTCCGCTCATCTCACGCACCTCACGTGCTGGCCCCCAGAACGACCAGCGTCGCACTCGTTCCGCTCACGTCCACCCACGACCCGCCGGGGTTGACCTGCACCGGACCCATGGCGTACTCGCCCGAGTTGGTGAGCGAGTCGGGTGCCTCCGCGAAGTAGCCGTACTCGGTCTGCTGGTCGGCGGTGGCGTCGGTCGTGAAGTAGACGTACTGCACGTCGCCCGCATCCTCGACCCGGGCCACGTCGTCGGAGTGTTCGACCAGCACGTTCCACTCGGCGGGCACCACGTCACGAACCTGCGAGTCCTCGGAGGGGTCGACGGCGAGTTGTACGTGGTTCGTCTGCCCACCAGTGAAGACGGTGGCGTCGTTCTCGCGGGTTCCGTCCGCGAAGAAGCCCTCGGTGGTCGAGACGTCCACGTCGAAGTGCGCCTGCACGTCGTTTCCGTTGACCGCGCCGGGCACGTCGACGAGTTTGCCGACCACGTAGAGCACCTTCTCGCCGGCGTCTCGACCGAGCGAGACCGTAAGAGAGGCGTCGCCGGTCAGCCCCTGGGCTCGTCCGAGGACGTTCGGTTCGCCGTTCTGTGCCGGGTTCGCGGCGTCGTAGACGAACAGGTCGACGTGCGGGTCACCCTTCGCCATGCCCTTGTTCCCACCCGAGAGGTGGCTGAACGACACGCTCACGTCGACGGTCCCCGGCCCGGCCTCGACGTAGCCCGCGAAGGCGCGTTCGTCCTCGGGGACGTTCAGGCCGAGCGTGGCATCCGAAATCCCCGTCGCGTCGCAGGTCACGGCGTCGATGGCCGCGCCGACGTTCGCCCGGCCGTAACCCTCGTAGGGGTCGCGGGCACCGAAGTCGTAGGTCGGTCCCTCGGTTCGGTGGTACGGTGCGGCGGTGAACGCGGTCTCGGACGCGGTCGCGAGGACGGCCTGCTTGAGCAGGAGCACGTCCTCCATCCCGGCGGCATCGGGCGACGAGAGCCGAATCTGGCTCGGCGTGGCGTCGCTCTCCATCGCCTCCGCGACCAGTCCCGAGATGCCCGAGACGTAGGGTGCGGCCATGCTGGTGCCCGCCTTGCCCGTGTAATCTCGAATCGGGGGTTGCTCGCTCTCGGGGTCGGCGGCGATGCCTTTCTTCGCCGCCCGTGCGAGGTCGGTGATGGTACCGCCCGGCGCGGTCACGTCGGGCTTGCGGTAGACCGTATTGGAGTCCTCGTCGTACGCCCCGATGCCGCCGCTGGAGTAGGCCGCGATGCCGTCGAGTGGGCCGGTCGCGACGACCGAAATCGTCTCGTCCGCGACGTTCGGCGCACCGTTCCCGTTGGCTGGCGTCGCGGCGTTCCCGGCCGCGGCTGAGACGAGGATTCCCGCCGACGCGATGTCCTCGATGAGCGACGGGTCTTCGGCCAGCAGGCCACCCGCCGCGCCGAGGGGTGCGCCGCCGACGTAGCCCCACGACATGTTGACGACGCGCATGTTGAACTGGTCGGCGAACGCCTCGGCGTGCTGTGCGAGGTCTGCGGTCGCGCCGCCGAGTCCCTGCAACCCGACGACGCTGGAGTTGGGCGCGATGCCAGCGTGGATGGAGCGGTCCCCGCTGGCGAGTCTGTCGCCCACGGACTCGTCTTCCGCGAAGAACGCGCCGACGCTCACGGTGTCGACCGTGGCGGTGGAGACGAGTTCTCCCTCGGCGGGGCGGACGTAGACGGTGTACGTCGCCGTGCCCGAATCGTGGACGGTGTGGGCCTCAGCGACGTTGTTGTCCCACTCGCTGGTGTCCGAGAGCACCTTCGAGGAGCCGAGTTCCCGGCCGTTCGGCCCTTCGATGACGATTTCGATCCCGTCGCCGTAGGCGCTTCCGAAGACGCCACGGTCGGAGCCTGTTTCGACTTCGTAGGAGAGCGTCTCGCCGAGCGTCAGGGTCGTCTGAGGGTCGTCTTCGGTGACGGTGTCGGGATCGACCGCGCTGGCGATTCCCGACCCGGCCATGATGGACGTGACGTGCGTGCCGTGGCCGTTCTCGTCGCGGGGTTTCGCGTAGCTTCCGTACCGACTGCCCGAGTCGTACCAGCCGACGACCTTCGGGGTGTCCGGTTCGACACCGCCGGATGGGAAGACGCTCCCGTCGTAGGGCGTGAGCGAGCCTTCGTACCGGAAGTAGTCGCCCGTAATCTCGTAGTCGGCGGCGACGTTCAGGTAGGTCTCGACGACGAAGGTGTACTCGCTGCCCGCGTCCACGTCGACGGTGAGCGTCTCCGGGTTCTCCGCCGTCGCGGAGGTCGCGACGCGCTCGCCGGCGGCGTCCTCGATGTAGAATTCGAGGTCTTCACCTTCACCCTGAATGTCGTCAGGCGACCACGCGCAGGCGGCCCGGATCTCGTCTGCGCCGTCCGGCACGACGAACGAGTGGCGTTTCGTCGTCGGAGCGACGAATGTCCCCGGCCCGATGGTGCCGGAGAAAGATTCCGACTGGTCGAGTTCGACGCGCTGTACCGCGTCCGGGCCGTCTTTCGTGACGACGAGTTCGCCGTCGCGGGCGACCACCCGAACGCCGTTCCACGGACCGACGTCGGGGTGGCGTGCGTCGATGCCGCTGTCGGTCAAACCGATGGTTCGGTCGGTACGGCCGCGGTAGCCGCGGTCCCACGCGTGGGTCGCCTCGCGGACTCGCCAGTTCGCGAAGCGGTCGCTGAACTGACCGCTCGCAGTGGCCTGTCCCGACAGCAGGCCTGCGCCGGCTACGGCACCGCTCACCGCGAGAAACGACCGCCGGGAGAGTTTGAACGTCGATTCGTCGTGGGGTTGCTCCGTTCCCATACACCATGGGAGTGTAACCCACTGAAAAGAGATTGTGACAAAACCGTCCAAACGTCCAACTGCGACGCCGAGTTGGGCTAACGGCAGATAATCCTAAATATCTGGAGCGCGGTACGATAACTGAGTACGAAGGAGATGGCCGTAAACATCGACCGGCCTGGAGTAGTGTTGCTCGTCGCCCTCCTCTGTTTGCCAAGCCTCGCGGTTGCGATTCCGGACGGCGAAACGGCCGGAACGCCGCTAAACGAGACCAACACGACTACGGTCGCGGTGACCACTACCAAAGTCGACGTGAGTGCTGCAGCCGAGACGACCATCGAGACTACCGACACCACGGACACCGATTCGACGGAATCGACCGTCGTCGGTTCCGAAACGGACGGCGACACGCCTACGACCGACAACACGACGGACTCGACCGGTTCTATCACCAACTCGACCGACACGGTCGGTGATACGACCGATACCGTCGATGGCGGGACCAACACGACGGACGAGACCATCGACGCCATCGAAGACACCGCAAACACGACCCAGACCGGGGACGACTCGCTCGACGGGACGGGCGATACGGTCGAGACGGACACGGGGACGACCGACGTGGTCGATTCGTCGACCGGTGACCTGACCGACGGCGTGGACGGGACGAACACCACGAGTGGTGACACCACCGGCGAGACGGCGGGCGACACTACCGACGCAGTAGGCGATACGGCGACCGCCACGGAATCGGGAGCAATCGGCGGTTCGGATACGACCAGTACGAACGTTGCCGCCGCGACGACCACAGTCACCAGCGCCGTCGATACCGTGACGGAAACCGCCGCCAGCGCGGGGGAAACGGGAACCGAAGATTCGGAGGCCGGGGACGGAAAGACGACCACCGAGACGGTTGCAGACGAGGGGACGACGGCGACCGGCGTCGGCGGGAGTGGTGGACGAGAACCCACCGAAGGGACGGGAGGCGACGCCAGAACGGTGACGACGGGAGCGTCCAGCGGCGTGGCGGCGTCCAGCGGCGAGCGGTCGGCGAACGGAGACGACGGCGGGGTGATTCCAGACGGACCGATTCCGATATCGGCGGACAGCGCAGGTTTCGCCGGGGCGATACTCGCTCTCGGACTCGCCAGCCACCTTCCGGACGTGACCGCGCTGACCGTCAACGCCGGGACGGGGAGGGGGACGAGCGCCGTCGTCCCGGCGGTTGCACAGTCGAACGGCCGATTCTGGCGCATCGTCACGCCGTTCCGGTACAGTCGGTACGACGACTCGGACCCGCTGGAACACGAGGTCCGGGGCGACCTCTACGAGAAAATCGAACGGGCGCCGGGTCTGTACCTCTCGGAACTGGACGACAGACTGGACGTGTCGCTGTCGACCATTCGCCACCACCTCCGCGTGCTGGAACGGGAGGGGATGGTGACCGGCGCAAAAGTGCGCGGCAAGCGACGATTCTACCCCGACGAAGAGGGCGTCGAACTCGCCGCAGCGCTGGCAGAAGAGCCGACCGCCGCGGTGCTCGATGCGGTTTCGCGTCGGGAACCCGCTTCGGTCGGCGAGTTGGCCGACGAACTGGAACGCGACCCGAGCACCGTCACCCACCACCTGAAGCGACTGGAAGCGGACGGACTGGTCGAGCGCGAACGCGACGGGCGCGCGGTCGTGAACCGCCTGTCGCCCGAAGCCAAGACCGCCTTCTCGGGAGGGTCCGTGGCCAGCGCGGACGACTGAGTTCGCGGCGAGTCAGTTTTTAGGCGTAAAACCGGGTCGGTTTCGAGGCGAAACCGTTTTTCGACCGTTCTTCGCACAGTGAGTCGTGTCCGAAAATCGAGGGCAGTTCTACGCCCTCTATCTCACGCGTTTCGCCACAGGTTTCGGCTTCATCACGCTAGCGACCCTCCTTCCGACGTATCTCAACGTCCTCGACCCGAAATCGGGGGTCGTCGTCGGGCTGTTCATCTCCGGACTCACCGCGGCGCAGTCGGTGGTGGTCGTGCCGATGGCGTGGGCGGGCGACCGCTACGACAAGCGAACCGTCCTGCTCGGGAGTCTCGCACTCTCCATCCTGGCCTACGCCGCGTTCTCCCTCGTCGAGAGCAGTTGGGGCTTCATCGCGGCCCGCGCACTCCAGGGCGTGGCTATCACCGGCACGGGTCTCGTCACGCTCGCACTCGTCGGCGAACTCTCGCCGACCGGGACGCGAGCGAACCACATCGGAAAAGCAAACGCGGCCCGGTTCGCGGCGTCCATCCTCGGGTCGCTCTCCGCCGCCGCACTGTACGAACTGTTCGGGTTCGGCGTCGTCTTCGGCGTCATCGTCGCCCTCCTCGTTCCAGCACTGCTCGGCGTCATCGTGTTCGTAGAGCGCGACGCGCATCGAGGGGTTTCCTTTTTCGAAACTGGCGTTCAACCGCAAACTCCTGACGCTCACCAGTTTTCGGGCGCAGTACTCGGTCGCAGTGACGATGGTCAGGAGTTGGGTGCTCGTGTTCGCCGGCGTGGAGGCGGCGAAGGGGGGACTGGCCTACGCGACCCTCGCCGTCAGCACCATCCTCGTCGCCGAGAAGTTCACCAACATGCTCTTTCAGCCCCACACAGGACGGCTCTCGGACCGCTACGGGCGAGCGCTGTTCGTCTTCGCTGGCGGCGGGATGTACGGACTCGTCGCGCTCCTGATTCCGTCCGCGCCCGCGATGGGGCGGGTGCTCGCGCTCCCGGCGGCGTTCCCGGTGCTCGGCGACCTCTCTCCCGCGTTCCTCCCGCTGGTCGGTCTGAACGCCCTGCTGGGGGTCGCCGATAGCTTCCGCGAACCGGCGAGTATGGCGCTGTTCGCGGACGAGGGCGCGGACGGCGCAGGCGTGGCCAGTAGCTTCGGGGTGAGAGAACTCGTCTGGCGGCCCGGCAGCATCCTCGCGCCGATTCTCGCCGGGGTGCTTATGACCGGCCCCGGCATCGAGTGGGTCTTCTACGTCGGCGGACTGGCGTCCATCTCGGGCGTGCTGACCTTCTTCGGCGTGCTGTCGTACTCGCACGGGGCGAAGGCGTTGACCCGGTGGTGACGACGGAGGTTCTACGCGGTCGTTCTCGCCAGCGAAACTGACGCCAGTGCCGTCCCGGCTCTGCCCGTCGCCCGCAGAAACGCCCGGCGACCAGTGTGTAGTTTGTTGTCATGTCACATTATCGATATACCCAGAAGTCGCATAAGCGTGGTATGTGTACTCGCCGAAATGACAGCGTTGGATAAGGTGGTCAGAACCGATGAGCTAACGCAACACTACCGGTCGGGGAGATTCCGGTTGGCGGGGCCGTCGATAACTGAACCGTCGTGGTCGAACCGCGACCCGTGACACGGACAGTCCCACGTTCGTTCGGCGTCGTTCCACTCCACGAGACACTTCATGTGCGTACAGACCGCCGACACTCGGTGTAGTTCGCCGTCCTCGTCGCGGTGTTCGGCGACGGTGGTTCCGCCCTCGCGGACGACGCGTGCGTCGCCCGGTGCGAGCGACTCCCGCGTTCCGTGCGGCTTTCTCACCCAATCGGAGACGAACTGCGTCCCGGCGTTCGCGTTCTCCGAGAAGAACTTCCGGGCGGTTCCGAGCGGCGGTAAGCGTCCCGGGTCGAATGCGTCTGCCCACTCGCTTCCACTTCCCGCAATCTCGTCGGCGAGGATTCGGCCCGCTGCGACGCCGGTGGTCATCCCCCACCCGCCGAAACCCGTGGCGACGAAGACGTTCTGCTGCCACGGAGCAATGGGACCGACGAAGGGGACGCCGTCAGTCGACGTGTAATCCTGCGTCGACCACCGATAGACGACGTCCTCGACGTCGAACCGACGCCGTGCTTGCCGCTCTAGGGCCCGGTATCGTTCGCGCGTCGACCCACCTTGCCCTGTCTTGTGGTTCTGGCCGCCGACGAGGACGAACGACTCGCCGTCCGTCTCGTGTGACCGAACCGAGAAGTACGGGTCGCCAGCCCGATAGTACATCCCCTCCGGCGGCGGGTCGCGCGTTCGAACCGCGAGCACGTACGACCGCTTCGGGTACTGCCGGGCGAAGTACCCGGCGGGGTCGACGAGGGGAAAGTGGGTAGCGAGGACGACGTCGGCGGCGGTTACCGTCCCACCGGTCGTCTCGACGCGACACGGCTGGCCCGAGCGGAGGCCAGTTACTTTCGTCTCCTCGAAGATGTCGCTTCCGTCGCCTGCGATTTCGTCCGCGAGAGCGAGCAGATACTTCCGGGGATGAAACTGGGCCTGGTCGTCGAACCGAATCGCACAGTTCGCGTCGTCACCGAGGGGAACGTCCTCGACGAACGAAGCCGGAAGACCGAGGCTTCGGGCGGCCTCGACCTCCCGGCGTACCTTCCCGCGCTCGTTCGGGTCGTTGGCATAGGTGTACGCCGGGCGACGGCGGAAGTCGCAGTCCACCTCCTCGGCGCGCTCGGCGACGATGTCGATGGCGGCTTCGTTGGCCGTCGCGTACTGACGGGCCCGTTCGCGGCCGAAACGTGCCAATAAGTCGTGATAGACGAGACCGTGTTGGCTCGTCAGTTTGGCCGTCGTCCGCGCCGTGACACCCGAGACGATTCTGTCGGCTTCGAGCACGGCGACCGTGTGCCCAGCGTCTTTCAACTCCATCGCCGCCGAGAGACCCGCGATACCACCGCCGACGACCGCCACGTCCACCCGACGGTCCTCCACCAAGGGGTCGAAGTCCGTAGACTGCGTCGTCTCTAACCAGAGCGATGCGTCCGTTCCCGGAAGGTCGTTGAGTTCCATCGAATCCCCCAGAGCCCGGGATTCGACGCCGCTTCTGATAAGGAAGGTGGCCGTGTACCGGGGAAAATCGGCTACTGCATGTAGCCGAGGTCAGCCAACCGCTCTTCGACGTCCGCCTCTCCGTTCTCAATCACTGGACCCTCGTCACTCTCGTCGTATTCGGGATAGGACTGTGCGCCCGCGTCGGAAACGACGGGGATCACCGTTCCATCCATCCGCTCGCTGTACGGGACTCCCAGCGCGGACAGTATCGTCGGTGCCACGTCGAAGAGGTGTGCTTTCGCGGGCATCGCGTCGGGGTCGATTCCGGCTCCTTTCGCGGCGAAAACGCCCTCTAGTTTGTGATTCCACGGTTCGGTCGGGGGCGCGAAGTAGTCGCCCAGCAACTGGGCGGAGAGAAACTGCCCCATCTCGTTCGGAATCGTCACTATGTCCGGGGCGTTGTCCGCGTTTTTCCCGTGGAAGTACGCCTCGCGGGGTGCGACCTCACCGAAGACGGGTTCGTCGTCCGGCGTCTCGATCGCACGCAGTTTCGCTATCAGTTCGTCACGTACCTCGTCGTAGTCCTCCGGGGGAACGATTCCGTTCGGTTCGCGTCCCTGTAAGTTGATGCGAACGCCCAGTTCGGTTCGGGCACGCATGTAGGCGACCGAGTTCGGGAAGTCGACCTGCTCGTTGGCCGTCCGGGCCACGTTCTTCGGCGCGTACTGCTTGGCGATTTCTGCGAGGCCGACCTTCTCCAACCCGGTTCTGATGCGGCGCGCAGTGAAACCGAACTGCGCCGCTTTCGCCGCGAGGCGCTCTGCGGTGTTCGGTTCCCACGTTTTGGTGTCCTTTCCCTCACGCAGCTCTTCCTGAATCGGATTCCACGACGGCATGCCCTTGCCGCCTTTCCTCGCTTTCACGTAGCCCTCGTCGCGCAGGAACTCGTTGACGCGAAACTCGTACTTCTCGTACGGGCCCATCCCGTGGTCGCTCGCGATGAAGACCGTGTTCGGGTCACACGCTTCCAGTATCTCGCCGACCTGTCTGTCCGTCTCCTCGTAGACCGTCTTCACTTTCTCCCAGTCGCCTTCGAACTCGTGAAAGACGGTGTCCGGCTTCTGGAACTGGACGAAACCGAAATCGGGTTCGTGTTCGTCCGCGAGATAGCGGAACGCTTCGCCACGCATCCGGACGAGCGTCGTATACTCGTCCATCTTCTGTTCGTCTGTGAAATCGGAGTGCTCGCGGGAGTAGTTGGGATACACCCGGTACTCACCGATGGCATCGCGTATCTCCTCTAACACCCCGTCGGGATGACAACGCGGATTCTCGGGGCCGATGAATCCCGGCACGAGCGCACCGTCGAACTCGTCCGGCGGATGTGTCACCGGCACGTTGACGACGACGCTCGACAGACCGTGACGGTCGAGAAGCGACCAGATAGCGTGTTCTTCGACGTCGTTCCCACTGACTACACGGTAGTCGTACCCGTCGTACGTGACGAACCCACAGACGCCGTGCTGACCGGGATTGACTCCGGTGTACATCGACGGCCATGCACTCGGCGTCCACGGCGGCATCTGTGACTCCAGCGGTGCGGCCACACCGCCCTCACAAATCGACCGAATGTTCGGAGCGACGTCGTCCTCGTAGAGGCGCTCGAAGACGGGGAGACACCCCGCGTCGATACCGATGAGAAGAACGTCGACGTTGCCAGTCATGGTTTCTCACCCCGGATACGGATTCGGCCAGCGTGTGTCGTATCGTTCGTCGGACGGGCTAATCCACCCCGTTGCGCGACGCTCGCCAGACTCATTGTAGACCAGTACTGATTCGACTCATTTTATTATGTCACGCTTAAACTGAGCGGGCGATGTTTAGTCACCGTCGCCATCAGTGATAGTAACCCCCGGTTCGTCGATGACGGTCCGTTTCCACGTCCCGCGAGTGAACCAGAGCGTAGCGGCGATGGCTCCGACGACGTTCCCGAACGCCATCCCGACCCAGATGCCAGTCGGGCCGAGGTCGCGGACGAACGCGAGATAGTACACCGTCGGCACCCGCCCGAGCCACAACGCCACCATCGAGAACGCCATTGCCGTCTTGGTGTTTCCGGCACCGCGATACGCACCCAACAACACCTGCAACAGCGCCATGAACGCGAACTCGACGGAGCGAGTCCGAAGATACTCGCTCCCGTGGGCGATGGTCTGGGCCGCCTCTCGCGTTCCAGTCGCCATGAACACCCCCACGATGGGACCGGGAAACAAGGCCGCGACCACGGCGACGACGAGCATCACGGCAGAGCCGACCTTCGCGGCCAGCCAAACCGCTCGTTCCGCACGGTCTGGCTTCTTCGCACCGAGGTTCTGACCGACCATCGTGTTCGTCGCGCGACCCAGCCCCATTGCCGGGAGAAAAACGAGGGACGCAAGTCGATTACCAAGTCCGTAAGCACTGACCACTGGCGGCTGGAACTGAATGACCATCGCAGTCAGCGTAATCATCGCCAACGCGCTGGTGGACTGTTCGAGCGCGCTCGGCGTCCCGATGCGAACGATATCCCAGATGTAACCGAGGTCGGGGACGAGGTCGGTCATCCGAACGTCCGGCCCGGCGCGAGCGACGAACAGGACGTACAACCCGAGGACGGTGGCGATTCCCCGAGAGAGGATGGTAGCGAGTGCTGCACCCTGGATTTCCATCCCGTCGATGGGTCCCAACCCGAAGATGAGAACGGGGTCGAGAACGACGTTGATGACGACGCTGACGAACATGATTCGCATGGGCGTCCGGGTGTTGCCGTAGCCTCGCATCAGCGCGGAGAAGACGAAGAAACCGAACAGGAACGGCAGGCCGAGGAAGAACACTTCCATGTAGTAGCCAGCGAGCGGAACGACCTCCTCGGTCGTCGCTCCCTGCGATGGCATCACCGCGAGCATCGGGTCGGTGAGGAAGTAGCCGATGGTAGCGAGGACGACCGAGAGAAGCGTCACGAACGTCAGGATTTGCCCGGCCACCTTCCCCGCGGATCCTTCGCTTTTGGCCCCGGTGTACTGAGCGACGAGGATGCTTCCGGCGGTGGTGAACCCGCCCGCGATGGAGATGAGCAAGAAGATGAGCGGGAACGCGATGCTCATCGCGCCGACCGCGTCTGACGACAGCCGCCCCAGCCAGAAGGTGTCCGCGACGTTGTACATCACCTGCAAGAGCTGGATGGCGACGATCGGCCACGCGAGTTCGAACATCGGCCGCACCAGCCCACCCTCCGTGATAGAACCGCTGGGCTGTGTGCTAGTCATCGTGCTTTCGAAACGAAACAGGTCGGTTTCAATATTTCGAATCGCGAACGGTTTGGTAAAATTTGCCGTCTCTAGCGCCCACCCCCGTCCGTCACTGCCGGGCGGTCTGTCATGGTCGCTCGCTACCGACACCACACCCTGTCTCGAAGTAGAACGAAGCCAAGCGAACGGCGATTAGGGACTACATAACCCCCGGAGGTTCACGCGTGAGCGAGTACGGTTCGTCGACCTTCTCGACGTTCGTCCACCTCCGGGAGCACGGCGAGCCACTTCGTTACGGTGCTGGCACGTCGGTTCGCACTGGACCGCGATAGTTCCGATTCTGCTTCGAGCACGTCGGCGAGTTGATCCCGGGTCAGGTCCCAAACAGGTGGGTGTACGAACCGGGTTTACACGATGGAACCCGAAGACTCATGACCATCACACTCTCCGTTGGAGACGGTAGAAACCGAACTCATGATACTGATCGGAACGGTTATCGCCGACGCGACGACGGTCGTCGAGGACGGGGCAGTCGTCGTGGACGGCGGCACCATCGAGGCGGTCGGCGAACGCGCCGACGTGCTCGACCGCTTTCCCGAGCACGAAGTAGACGAGTACGACCTTCTGATGCCGGGGCTAGTCGGAGCGCACGTTCACTCGGTCCAGAGTCTCGGGCGAGGTATTGCAGACGACACGGAACTGCTCGACTGGCTCTTCGAGTACGTGCTCCCGATGGAGGCCGGCCTCGACGCCGACGAGATGGCCGTCGCCGCGAAGCTGGGCTACCTCGAACTCATAGAGAGCGGAACGACCACCTGCATCGACCACCTCTCGGTTCGTCACGCCGACCGAGCGTTCGAGGCCGCCGCCGAGATGGGTATCCGGGGGCGTCTCGGGAAGGTGTTGATGGACAAGAACGCTCCCGAAGGATTGCAGGAGGATACCGACGCGGGACTTCGGGAAACCGAGCGACTCATCGACCGCTATCACGGTTCGAACGACGGCCTGATTCGCTACGCCGTCACGCCGCGATTCGCCGTCACCTGCTCCGAAGAGTGTCTCCGCGGAGTGCGCCGCCTCGCGGACGACCACGAAGACGTGCGCATCCACACCCACGCGAGCGAGAACTGCGACGAGATAGCCACGGTCGAAGCCGAGACCGGCCACCGGAACATCCACTGGCTGGACGAGGTCGGGCTGACGGGCGAGGACGTGGTGCTCGCACACTGTGTCTGGACGGACGAATCGGAGCGCGAAGTGCTCGCCGAGACCGGCACACACGTCACCCACTGCCCCTCCTCGAACATGAAACTCGCCAGCGGCATCGCGCCCGTCGTCGAGTACTTAGACCGGGGAATCAACGTCGCAATCGGTAACGACGGTCCGCCCTGCAACAACACGCTCGACCCCTTCACCGAGATGCGACAGGCCAGTCTCCTCCAGAAAGTCGGCGAACTCGACGCGCAGGCGACCCCCGCCCGGACCATCTTCGAGATGGCGACGATAAACGGTGCGCGCGCCGCCGGATTCGAGCGCGTCGGGAAACTCCACGAAGGTTGGCAGGCCGACGTCGTCGGTCTGAAGACCGACCTGACCCGCGCCACGCCACTGTACGACCCGCTCTCGCACGCCGTCTTCTCGGCCCACGGCGACGACGTGGCGTTCACGATGGTCGCCGGAGAGGTCCTTCAACGGGACGGTGAGGTGGTCGTCGCCGACGCCGACGCGATTCGAGCGGAGGCGAACGAAATCGCGGCAGGACTCGACGTGGCTCCGGAGCACGGCGTGTTCTGAGACCGGCCTCCCGGCTATCGGGACTCGGAGATAGCGGGGTGTCGGGCTACCGAACTACCCCCTGAGCGTGGCTATCGCGGCGGCGGGGGTCGACCCGCGTGCAGAACGCCCGTCTGCGTCTCTGGCTATCCACTCGCCGTCGCTCGTCTGACGAACGGTCGGGCAGTCGGCAGGATCACGGATGGGGTACTCGGGGTCTCGCTGGAGGAGCATAGATGATTGCGTAGGTGTGGAATAGGTTAGTTATTCGTCACCTGTAAAGACGGTAGGGACTACCTGTGGGACGGTTTGGCGTGATACTCGGTGTAGAACGTGACGGGCGCGACGGGATTTAAACCACCTAAAGTGATGTTGAAAATAAGTTTCAGAACCCCTTCCGTGACTCGCGGTTCGCGCCACCGGCGCTGCACCGCTCACCCGCGACATCACGCGGTACTCGGCGCACAGCGCCTGCGCTTCCGCTCCGTGGGGAACCAAAGCTCGCGTTCAAGTGATCTGCGGGCCAGCCGATACCGTCCCCTCGGTTTGCGAGGCAATCATGACCAGACCCCGAATCGATAACGCCACAGGACGCCGTTGACTGGTACCTCGACGAAAAACGCACCGAACTTTCGACCGCCACTATCTACAGTCACACCTCGCGGCTTGGGCAATTCCTGCGCTGGTGTGACGAGCAGGACATCGACAACCTGAACACGCTCACTGGGCGTGACTTGCACCGCTACAAACTTTGGCGGCGCAACGAAGGCGACCTTCGCCCGGCCACCGTGAAGACCCAGATGGACACGCTGCGCGTGTTCATCCGCTGGTGTGAACTCGTAGACGCCGTCACGCTCGACCTCTCGACGAAAGTGCAATCACCGAGTCTCGCCCCCGGCGACAACGCTCGTGACGTACTGCTCGACACCGAGCAGGCCAACGCGGTGCTTGCCTACTTGGAAAAGTACGAGTACGCGTCCCTGCCGCACGTGACGCTCACGCTGTTGTGGCATACGATGATGCGGCGGGGGGCGGCACGAGCGCTCGACGTGGCCGATTATGACCCTAACGAACAACTGCTTGCGGTCACGCACCGGCCGGAGACGGGGACGCCAATAAAGAACGGCCAGGAAGGGGAGCGACTGGTCGCACTCAACGGCTGGGTGTGCCAACTGCTGGACGACTGGGTCGCCGACCGACGCCCCGACGTAGCCGATGACCACGGACGCGAGCCACTGTTGGCGACGGCACATGGCCGGATACATTTCACAACCATTCAGGGCTACGTGTACGATTACACTCGCCCCTGTGTCTACACCGATGAGTGTCCCCACGACCGGACGTCAGACACCTGCGAGGCAGCGCAGCAGGCAACGGCCTATAAGTGTCCGAGCAGTGTCTCGCCACACGCGGTTCGGCGAGGTGCCATCACGCACTGGTTATAGCGGGACGTGCCCCCACGGGTAGTGAGCGACCGGGCGAACGTCTCCCAGACGGTTATCGACGAACACTACGACCGCCGGACGGAACGCGAGAAGATGGAGTAACGACGGCAGTTCCTTGAGGACGTGTAGGGTACACAATCTACTCATCCGTCTCTATGTTTGAGACAACGGCTATAGGTACCGAAAAGCCGTGAATCGTACTGACTACAATTTTGGCGTCATCGTCACCAAGAGCGTAAAATTCGGATATCGAAGCAAGACTGAGGTCGCTGTCTGCGGTTAGCACCTTCATGAAGACATCTGCTTGCCATTCTACCTCGTTATCATCCAATCCTCAGTTCGCGTAGCTGGCGGCGATGAGAGTCGGAGAACGGAGTGTCTGGCAAGAAGATGTTAAATTTCAGAAAAAGCAGCCAAACTGTATGCTGGCCAAAAACAACCATCAAGGGAAAAATCATTCCTAAGTTGTCAAAAACACTGATACAGGCTCACACGCGACCCTCATTGCATGGGTACCCAAATCGAGAAGAAGAGGGAACGGCATCGGAATGAATCTCCGATGCCGATACGATACCGGAGATTCCACAGGACGTACTGGCGTTGGACTACGTCTTCCAATCAATCGGAAACGCACGACGGCGGTATCTGCTCTACACTCTACAATCCAAGACTGAGTGGTCCGTGACCGAGCTTGCCACCAAGGTCGCTGCGTGGGAGACGGACACGCCCGAGGCCGACGTGCCACAAGAGGACATCGACCGGATGTATGTGTCTCTCTACCACGCACATATCCCGAAGCTGGTCGATGAGCGGGTCATCGAGTTCGACAGGGAGCGCGAGACGATTAAACCCGACGAATACGCTGAGCAGGTCTTGGTCGCATTGGCGGGAGCCGGTGCCAGCCTCGATAGCAGACAAGAAATCCACGCACGGAGGGAAATGAATGACGAGGAGAGTGACATCGACGCTGACGTGGATAGTGGGTGGCGTCTCGTGCAGCAGGCCCACTACGACCGCGCTGGACGAGATGACCTGACGACGATTATTGCGGCGGTCGCCGACGCCGAAGGGGTGTCGCCACCGGACATAACCGAGCCGGTCCTGTACGACTGTGTCGATATCGCTGCGCTGGAAGATGCCTTCTTTGGGCCTTCCGTAGCGGGCGAACGTCGGGACGCTGTCGGCAGTGTTGAGTTCCAGTTCGCCGAGTATCGTATCGAACTCAAAAGCGATGGCTGGATTGCAGTGTACGAACCCGCTGACTGAGCGAGCTTGGTGCTGCGAGAGGAGACGAAAAGCAACGACGTAAGCGGGGAGCAGACCATCCGCTTTTGTTCTTGTCTGGCAAAATCCGGATGAACTGCAACCATCAGTGGAGATTGACAACGCGCTCTCACACTCCCATAGTTAGTTGTTTGACTCCAAGAGAGTCCAACCTCCTTCAGGGAGGTCAGTACGTGCGCATCACCACATAGAATCGTGGGTGCGTCGCTCGTCACCTTTGCTGTCGAATCGTTCTATTGCGGGTGATGCAGACGGTTGCGCCGCCACCCCAGAGTTACAGGCGGATGAGTTCGCCGGGGAATGACGTGCATCGTTATACCCGCTGGACGACGAGCCACGTGAGGATGCCAAGGGCGATGAATGCGGCCGCGAGCGTGCGATCCGTCTGCCAGAGGCTGAAGCCGCCAGCGATGAGTGCAGCAGGGACACCGGCGCTTCGAACACGGTCAGGGACTGCTGGGCGTGGTTTCGATGTCATAGTACTCCTCTTGAGGGCGTGGTGCCTCTCGAGTCACATCCTTACAAATGAACCGCATTCGGATTAAATTAAATTCTTATCCAGAGTGGAAGTGGACGAAGCCGACGACCGGCATACGGAGCGCGAGACAATGGAGTACTGGCGGCCGTTCCTTGACAATGTAGAATTTTCGAATACATTCCACTCAGAGTACGCCGACATACCGGGGACTGGTTCGCAGTGAGCATCAGTCCGGGTGAAAAAGTGGTCTCAGTCGAATCAGGCGTTACGCCCGGTACGCTTGAGAACGTCCTGTTTGGTGAGGTTGAGGGTCGTTTCGAGGAAGCTTGCGAGGCTAAACTTCTCGGGGATGACGCCGAGTTGCTGCATGAGGCCGAGCGAGTCCCAAACCGCCCATCCTTCGACGACCTTCCCGTCCTCAAATCGGTGAATCATGATGCCCGGCACTGGGTTGCCCGCCTTCCCAGTCGGGGGAACACCCATGAATTCTCCCTCGTGGGTGCCGACAACGGTGAATCCGATGGCAATCATGTCCTCCTCGGCGAACATGAACTCGACGGTCATCTCCAAGTCCGGGAACCCGGTCCGCACCGCACGGATGAACTCCTTGAACCCGTCGAGGTAGACGGATTCGCCCTCGAAGCCGAACCAATGTCCGACGTATTCTTCGGACATTAGTTCGTCAATGCGGTCGAAGTTGCCCTGGTTCCAGACCTCCGTCACGAACCGCTGTTCTTTGTCTTTCATCTGGTCGGTAGTGTGTGCTGTAGTTGGCATTGGACTCCGTTCTTATTGACATCAGACAAGACGAAAAGTATCTCTTCTCTTTCTCACCCGGTGAGAAGCAACGAGATGGCTAAACACTTGAAGAACGGCCGACACTATCTCTCGGAACGTCACGGAGTGCAAAACGGACAGAAAGACACGAACGGGGGTGGACTCGAACCACCGGGGCCACGAGATGGCCGCCATCGACGACCCAAGGCAGAGCATCGATGGTGCTTCTACCAACAAGCAACCCGTTCTCATCCCGGAAATCCACGTAGGGCAAGTTGTCTGGTCGTGTCAGGGACGTTGTGGCACGACCAGACGGACCACATGGTGGTTTGACAGGCGTTGGTTCGCTCACGATACTCGAACGTTGCAGGGACATGCCAGCGCGCTCCTGCCACGCTCGCAGTTGTTCCAAAGACCGCATCAAGTGTTGTTATACGGTGCCTACCCGGAAAATAACGGTAAAGAAAACGATATGAATCGTAAGTAGAGAGACGCCGACTGGAATCGCTGTGGCCGCGAACGTGGCTGAAGACATCAAGCCGCGAATGAGATGACAGATTCGTCGCTACACGCACGGTTCTTATGAGTTCGATATCGACCCACGAGAATCAGTGGCTGAAGACGACCCATTGCGAGGCCCTCCGCGGCAACACTCGTCAGTGACGCCCGGAATGGTACTTCTTCGAACAATAGCCCCGTTCTGACTAAGCGGGGAGTCGTGCCGGGTGGCGATGGTACGCCACTCCAGCTGGCAATCCAGGAGTGCCCACCGCCAGCCGGACAAAGGGCGATTCTGCCCTGCTGACGGTGAGTGGAACGGATACACGCGACACAAACACGTTGTTTATCGGAGCGTCATACGTTGGCGCTTGGTGGGTGCTTCGGTACGACGCCCCGACTGCACCGTTGTCTGCCCCAGACATTGTTATACGGTGCCTGAATACAAAACAAATAAAATAATTATGATAGGAGTATCGTTATAGGCGGGTCACGGCGATGCGACATAGACGCCCCATCCTGTGGGTGGTCACCCGGGAGTGTCGGCGGAGAGCGCCCACGCTTCCGTTCGGCGTGCCGTCCGAAGGTCGGCGAGCAGTGTATCGACCGCTTCGTCAGCGGCCCAGCCCATCCCCTGCTCGGTCGCCTGTCGGCGACGGGCGGTCTCGTCGAAGTCGTCACCTATTGTGTTTATTCTGGTGACAATCACGCGACTGACGTTCGGGCGGTGCGGTCTCCCTGTCATGCGAATTTTGAAAATCCGTAATTGGACCGCTCCATTGGGGGCGTACATCGCCAGTGCATCCACAGTCTTCATTACTCGCTCTTCGATACCCCGTAAGTTTGGAGTTCACCAGTTACGACCCGATAAACGGACACAAACGGTCCCGCCCGTTCATCAACGACTTCCCCGATAGAGCGACCTGGGTGGGGCGGACAGCACAGCGGCGTGTGTCCGACAGTCTCGCTCCCGCCCGGAGAGATACACCATGAACAAAGCGCTTCGTGTATTGGTCGGGATGGCCGTCCTCGGGACGGTCGTCACGGCCAGCTTTACCGGTGCGGTTACAGCACGGGACCAAGCGAACGAAATCGACCAAGAACAGGACAGCTATCAGGAAGCTTCCGCTTCTGTAGACCAGTCTCAGGATGTGGACCAGTCGAACGACAATCAGCAGACGCAGTTTGGTGCGATAGCGCTCGGCGGCGAGGCTGAAGCCGAGCAAGAGAGCGAGTAGGTCAATGCCAACGCACAGGTCGGTGTCGCGAGCGCGTCGAACGAGAACTACCAGAGTCAGGAAGCGAACGACAACGAACAGGAAAATGAAGCCGACGATGGGGATATACTACCACCTGAGGGCGGTAACGGTGGCCCCGGTGGGAACGTCGGTCAATAATCACGGCAACCCTCACTTTCGGTGGCAGTGTTCTTTCGATTTACTCATCACGCGAACGGCGTTCGAGCGGTCCGCTTGGGCTCAGTGTCAGCATACGCTTCGTGGCATGCCAGTGCCAACGCGTCCACACAGTCATCTTGCTGGCTTGCCGGAGCGCTGTAGCGGACGTTCCCCGCATTCGTTACTTCGTACTCAAACGCCTGGCGTTCACGCTGGAGCACGAGGGTTGTCGGCAGCGACAGTGCCCACTATGAAGAACAATAAGGGTGTAAAAAGCACGAACGAGGATGGACTCGAACCACCGAGGCCACAGAGTGGCCGCCATCGACGACCCAAGGCAGAACATCGATGGTGCTTCTACCAACAAGCAACCCGTTCTCGTCCCGGAATCCACCAGGGAGGAGAGCGTGGTCGTGCCGGGAAGTGGGACACGACCACGCCGGTGTGGAAATGGCGTAAGACAACCGTGTTGGTTCTTTATGCTCGAACGTCGCGGGCGCATGGTGCCAGGCAAATCCCTGCGACGCTCGCACTTTTTCCAATGGCCGAGCTGGATATTGTTATACGGTGTCTAAAGTTACTGAAAGCGGGACGGAATCAAGTAGGGACAAAATCACAAAGAACCAATCACTGCTCTTTACGGGGTCGCGCAGAAGGCTGCCCACACGCCACGGGACTGTTCGGATACGGTCCCACGGTGGGGAATGAGACGGGACGACCGTGGGCGTCTGGAGCAGACCACCTACTCATCGTGTTCCGAGGTGAACTCGCTTGGGACAGTCTCGGTGAGCGACGCCACGTGAGAGAGAAGTGACTCCAACTGCTGGTGCTCAGTATACTGCACCTTCTGTGTCTCCGCATTATAAGTGATGAGGCCAAGGTTCATTAACTTCGGAAGATGGACGTGATGCAACCTCTGTCGCAGGTGGCGTTGTGACTGGTCGGCGCCAGTGGCCTTCGACTGGAGGTGGTCAACGACCTCGGCGACGGAACAGTGGGCCTCTGAGTTGGACGACAGGTACGAAAGAATGTGCCGGCGCTGTGAGTCAGCGACGGCTTTTAATATGTCATCGATGGCTATCGAGTTGCGTTTCGAGCCAGTGGGTTGGTTCATCGTCAATGTACAATAGCGTCATCCCAATTAATAGAGGGGTTGTTCTCACTGGGTATTTATAAGAGGGAATGGGGGCTACAAGCTACTCTCGGTCGGGGGTTTCCTCCGCGTCGAGCAACGTCTGTTCGAGCAGGGCTTTATTCCCGCGTCGAATCCGTTCTGAGAGTGCCTGTTGACTGATGTCTAATTCCTCCGCTAACTCGGTGAGCGTCACGGGACTGGGTGACTCGAAATAGCCTCGCTGGAGCGCGAGCAGCAGTGCGTCGCGCTGGTCGTCGGTGAGCGACACTGCTGGTTGCGTCTGTCCCACCTCCCGGAGCGTAAACACACGCCCGAGCGTGTAGTCGACGTCGTTGTTCAGCGAGTAGTTGTGGAACGCAGAGAGGTCGTCATATGAGGGAAAGAGCAGCTCGAATGACCACTCCTCGCCGTCGTATCCGTGTGCATTGCGGATGATTCCGTTCGTCTCTCGGAGCCCTTCGAGGAAGGCTTCGTCGGGAATCTCCCAGTGCATCAGATAGAGGATGCGGTCCTCGATGCGGTCAAGCTCCGAGAGGTCAGTGACGTACGGGCTGTCTCGTACGCGCCGTTCGAACTCATTGTCATCGAAGTCCTCCCCCCACACCCAGAACAGCGGGACGACGTTCCCACCGACCGGGACGACTCGTTCAAATTCGATGTGGGTGGTCGTCCCGACTGTAAGGAGTTCTCCCAACGGGAAAGCACGTGGACTCATGCTGAGTTCTGTAACGACCGCCATGTCCTATTCATCGATAGCCGAACGGCCTTAGTAACTCCGGGACAAGGACTCCCAAGGACACGCAGGGCACGATGCTATGCAAACGGCGTTCGGGCGGGGCGCTTCAGGTCGGTATCGGCGTGCTCTTCGTGACACGCCAGCACCTATCGGAGACAGCGACTCGTCATACTGACCGTCGGTGGCGGCCGTTCCCAGTGTTACTGCCGCCAACTCACTACCGTCGGGAGTTGCACCAGTGTTCTCCGCCATGAATTTAAGAGTTTGCCAGCCGTCTATCCCTACGAGAGCGGCAATGAGCACGAATTATCTCGACCAGTTTGAGGAGTTACGGCCCCTGCTTGAACTGATTGACAACCATCGGGACGAACTCCTCGACGGATGGGTGTGAATCGGTCAACCTTTCTATTCAGTACGCCGATTCTATCAGTCGTTGAGGGTTTTCAACAGAGCCACCAGCGAGGCTATCCGTGGGTGATGAAACGCCATGGTGGAGTGGCGGCGATACGTTTATGCGGATATCTCGCGTTTAGCTCTCTGCAAATCGAGGGACGATACCGATGGCGACCCGTAGCAGGTTCAAATCACCTTGCAACGTTGCGCGCTGGGTTATAAGGAACCCGCCGCAGGCGATTGGATTCGAATCGACCCGCGAGTGCACGGGCGCGACGGGATTTGAACCCGCGACATCTTGGTCCGGAACCAAGAACTCTGTCCACTGAGCTACGCGCCCTCACCCAGTTCTACTTCCCCGGCGGCATTAAGATTTCGACCCGGCCGTTTCTCGACACCGCCCCGGGACCTCGTCCCCGGGTGGCAGACGACGTCCCGATGACAGGTCGAGCCGGACGGTGTGGCACTCGACGTGATTCGAACGGATTTCGACGCTTCGAGTCGAGAGTTTCGACCCGAAAGAAGAGTGTGGAAGCCAGTCAGGGCGTCTCGTTCGTTTCGATGCTGATGTCGGCCTGCGGATACGCGGTACAAGAGAGGATGTACCCGTTGTCGAGTTCGTCGTCGCTGAGCGTGTCGTTGTTGCTGTGGACGACGTCGTCGGGGTCTCCGTCGACGATTTTTGCGCCACAGGAAAGACACGACCCTTCTCGGCAGGAGTACGGCAGGTCCCAGCCTTCGTCTTCGCCCGCTTCCAGGAGGGTCTCGTTGTTACCGACTTCGATGGTCGAGCCTTCCTTGACGTACTCGACGTCGAAGTACTCGATTTCGTCCTCCGGGATGGCGGCGGGATCGAACCCTTCTTCTTCTTCCGCTTCTTCCTCGCCCGCGAGTTCACCTTCCGCACCGGCACCGACGGCGACCCCACCGCCGCCACCGATGGAACGATTCATCGGTTCGGGGAAGTCCGTTTCGGGGACACTCGCTGCACGCTTGTCGAGCACTTCCTGGGAGATGTCGTCTGCTATACGCCATTCGGTTCCCCGAGTGAAGTGCAGAGCCACTGCGGTGAGTGCAAACAGTAGCCCGAGTCCCAGACCCAGTTCGTTTACCATATGGCGGTGGCTACGGAGTGGTGGTTTAACAGCATTGTGATTGACGCGAGTAGGAAGGAGGGTACCGAATCACTGGCACGTACCAGAGTCGCTAGTTGTCCACTCTCTCGATAACGGCGGCAGCAAAAGCTCGGTCTCACACCGGAAGGACACCGAAAGCGAGACGAAGAACCCTACGAACGCTGCGGAGAGTCGAGAAGGTATCGA
>NZ_JBPEHH010000011.1:0-74765 GCF_054177595.1 Haladaptatus ordinarius
AGATACGCCGTACAGTACCGGTGACACGTCGTTGTCCCGTCTTTGGCATGCATTCGGCAGAGTTCGCCTTCCTTATCGACGTACGTGCCGTGGTAGGGGTTATCGACGAAGTCGATCGAGACGATCCTCGACCGGTCAGGGTCGAGGATCGTCATCGCCAACTCCCTGAGAAGGCGGTTAGCAACGCTCTCAAACCACTCCCGGTTGAGCGTATGTAGCCAAGCCATGACAGTATCGTCACAAGCAGCGTTCTCGTTGTCTTTGCACGTTTCCCAGACAGAGGCCTGATTGACGGCTGCAAGAATGACGACCGCCCAGATCTCGCCGGGATCGAGGGGTCGCCGTGCGTGCGCTTGATCGCCGAGAAGACGGTCTCACACATCGATCGCTGGCGGTAGCGAGGTCCATCGCTTCGCCCGTTCCGAGACCGAGGAAGACCCGCTTCGGGTGGAGTTCGGTGAGTGTCGCGAGCTGCGTCCACACCTCGTACTCCTCCTTGTGTGGTCCGAGCATGATGTGGTCGGGTGCCCAGAGGCCGTCGAGACCGACGTCGACGGCGGTGTCGACGCCGCGCATGACAGTCTCGCGTTCGACCCGCTCAACGAGTGGCGTATCGCGGTGAACGGCGTCGCCCGCGTAGCACTGGATCATTCAGTCGAACTGCATACCCCAAATGCGAGGGTGCCATATATAGTGGTTCGCCCTCGCAGGCGGCAGTGTTCAGATACGGTCTGAAGAACGAGGCGGTGGAAGTCGTAGTGACCTATGGCCAGAGTTCGCGGCCGCTTCCTCAGGGTGAAGTACCTCAGGAGCACGTCCCGAGGCACTCGCCCTGCCCAGCCTGTAGAACCCCCCGGAGAGCGTGTCTGCATCCTTGATGGTGAGCAGGTTGCAGTGGGTACGCTGGACCGACGGTTCAGTCGGATTGTCCGCTCTTGAAGTTGTTCGTCTCCTGGCCTCTCCCAGAAGTGAAATATTTCCTGAGTAAAGGTATTCCGTTTTGGGGTATTTGGCCCATGTAGTATGCCAGACGAGACGATCGGCTTTATCGGACTCGGAATTATGGGACTACCGATGTCGAAGAACCTACTCAACGCTGGGTACTCCGTTGTCGGCCACAACCGCTCGGACGGGCCGACGGAGGAACTCGCCGAATACGGCGGGACGGACGGCGGTTCGCCTGCCGGCGTCGCCGAGGCGAGCGACGTCGTCCTACTCTGTCTGCCCGATTCGCCCGACGTCGAACAGGTCGTTCTGGGTAACGAGGACGAGGACGACCCGGTCGTTGACGGGGTGAGCGAGGGCATGACACTCATCGACCACTCGACGATCTCGCCGACGGTCACCCAGTCCATCGCTGCGGATCTTAAGGAACGCGGCGTGACCATGCTCGACGCACCCATTTCGGGCGGCGAAAAGGGCGCCATCGAAGGCACGCTCTCGATCATGGTCGGCGGCGACGAAGACACGTTAAACGAGTACAGCGCCGTCTTGGACGTCATGGGCGAGACCGTCACTCACTGCGGGCCGAGCGGCACCGGCCAGACGACCAAAGCCGCGAACCAAATCGTCGTCGCCGCCCAGATGGTGGGCGTGAGCGAGGCGCTGGTGTTCGCGGAGCGGGCTGGCGCCGATTTGGAGGCGGTCGTGGACGCCATCAGCGGCGGCGCGGCCGGATGCTGGACGCTCGACAACCGCGCCCCGAACATGATTCAGGACGTCTTCGAACCAGGATTCTTCGCGAAGTATCAGTATAAGGATCTGAAGATTGCCACTGACGCCGGCGAGGCGTTCGGCGCGCCCATGCCGCAGACCGGACTCGCCCACGAACTGTACAAGACGATGCTTCAAAACGACATGGGCGAGGACGACAACTCTGGCGTGATGCAGGTGCTCCAGATGATAGCCGGGAAAGACGTCACCGGCGAATAGCGCTCGGCGCGAATCGAACGCGACGTCGATGGACCGCTTCCACGGGGTTCAGGGACAGTCGGTTTTATTGGACCTCCGGACCGACGTGTTCCTGTATGTCAAACGACTATCGAATGGTACATGTGGACGACGTCGAACCCGAACCGTCAACGGGGTCGGGAACAATGCACGTCGACCTTGTTGAGGGACTCGGGTGTACGAAGATGCGACCGAAGGTGTGGTATCTCTCGCCCGGCGACGCGATGAGCTTCCATCGCCAGACCGAACAGGAGGAGTTCTACTACGTCCTCAACGGACCGGGCCGCATCAAGATCGGCGCCGACGAGGAGATTCACGACGTTCCAACAGGGACGACGGTCCGCATCCCGCCCGAGACACCCAGACAGGTGCTCAACGACACCGACGACGAACATACCTGGCTGGTTGTCGGCGCGCCGGCGACGACCGACGACGGACGTCCCCCGTTCGACGACGCAGAGAAGTAGCCCTCGCTGACGGCCCGAACAGCCGCTTCCTTAGCTTGCTTCGCCGCTTCCGATTCTCCTTCATTGACACCGCGAGTACGAGAAGCGCCGTGGAAACCTCCAACAGACTGGAATTCGCTGGGCACACGAGAACGTTCAGCGAGTGGGCCGAAAACAGACTGGACGCTTCGAGCAGATGCTTCACACTATCTCGAACGAGCTCGTTGAGGAAGCCCTCGAAAACGACTGTACTCACATCGTATTCGAGCAACTCAAAGGCCTCCGCGAGCGCCTACCGCACGCGAAGGCAGTTCACAAGTGGGCTTTCCACCGTTTGTTTGAGTGCGTCACGTACAAGGCCGAGTCAGAGGGACTAGTCGTGAAGCAGATTAACCCGGCGTACACGAGTCAACGTTGCTCGAAGTGTGGGTTTATCCACGAAGATAATCGTCCGCACAACGGACAAGACGAGTTCGAGTGTCTGATGTGCGGATACGATGTACACGCGGATTACAACGCGGCGAAGAATATTGGCTTGAATTATCTCCGTGACCAGCAAAAGTCTGGTCGCGGAGGCGCACACGTAGGCGTGCGCTTGAACAGCGGGATGATGATGAACGTGAACGGCGAGTATTCGCCTACTGCCTTGAGCAGTTAGAACGGGAGTCCATGCTGAATGCCACGCCCTTCAGGGCGTGGTAGCTTACTCGCTTCAGCGACCGACCCGCGACCGGCACTCGGGACGTCCGCTGACGCCCAGATCCACGCGAAAGAGCGCCCCGGCGCCGTCGCCTTCTTCTTCACGGGACCTGGAGGTCAACTTGGCGGAGTCGAGCGCAGTCGCCTGGAGGAAGACCGGCGAAACGACTACGCGTCCGGTCGGACGGTCCTTCGCGCACGTATCTCGTTCTCGACGTTTTCATGGGCCTCCCGGAGGAGACGACAGCACCCAGCGACGTCGCTAAGCATCGGATACTCGGTATCCAGGTCCTGGTAGAGGTAGGCACGGAGCCCCCATTCGCTGCCGTCGTCGACGGCCGACCGGTTCTCCGCGTGAATCGTCGCTTGCCGGTCAGTTGCCACACGCTCGCACTCGGCCTCGAACTCACGTAGTCGTCGACGAATCGCCGAGAGTTCCGCCGACGCGTAGTCGTCGAGCGGCCGTGAGTTGTACTCCCGCAACGAATCGACGATGCCCTTTATGGTCTCGCGCGCCGCCCTCGCGGCCTCCATCTCCGTGTCGAGTCGCGACAAGATCCGTTCTCGCTGTTCGCGCGAGCGCCGACTCGCGTCCAACAATGCTTGCTTCAACTGCCCGGGAAACTCCCGGCTCTGGAAGAGGTTGATGACGATGTCCTGGCCGAACTCCGCCGCCATGTGTTCGAAGGGTGCTTCGTCGTACTCGGCCTCGCAGTGGGACGTCGCGAGCACTGTGTCGGCGTAGGCCCGGCAGACCGACTTCCTCTCCGACGAATGGGCGGTCCGGAGATGGTGCAGCGAGGCGACCGGTCGGCCGCCATCCGTGAGTGGCGGACGCTCATCTATCGCTGCAACCTGTTCGGTGAATTCCGTGAAGGCCTCAATCTCGGCTTCCGTACGTCGGTACTCCCTCTCGATTGCGGTGAGAGCGTTCGTACTCTTGGAGATAGTTTGATCGCCCCGCATTCGGCTTACTTCAGCAACTCCTATTTGAGGATACTTATAAATTCGTGCAGTGGTAGCAAACTACATTATTTTGCAGGAATTTCCCGTCAGAGGACATATTTGCGTTCGACGCGTTGTGAACGTCGGCGAGGCCGACAAGAAGAACGTGGTCGAATTAGAGTCTAGAGTGTCCGCGCCCGCCTCCCTCGTCGGGATTGTCAGCGACACTAGTTCTTCACCGGTGAGCGACAACGAGACGACGATGGTCGACCACGATATCGCGGTGATCGGCGGAGCCGTGGGGTGCTCCGTCGCGAAGCACCTCGTCGAGCGGACCGACCACGACGTCCGCCTCATCGAGAAGGAGTACCAACTCGCGGAACACCAGAGCGGCCGCAACTCCAGCGTCCTCTACCCTGGCTTCAACTACCCGCCGGGGTCACTCAAGACGCGCTACAGCACGGAGGGAATGCGACGGATGAAGGAGTGCTTCGCCGAGCACGACCTGCCCATCGACCCATTGGCGTCCTCATCGTCGCGACCGACAACGTCGATGTCGAGCACCTCCACGGCCTGAAGGCCCAAGTAGACGAGAACGGCGTCGAGGTAGAGATTCTCGAGAACGAAGCCGCCATCAGCAAGTATGAGCTGCACGCGGAGGGGACGGTGGCGTTTCGGTGTCCGGAGGCCGCCTCCGTCGACTCCCAGCAGTACGTCTACCAGCTTGCGGCCGACGCGAAGGCCCCGACTCGGTTCACGTACTCAACGCGGTCTCGCCCGGGCTCACCTCGTCGCTCCCGTTCGGCGAATGCATCGCCGAGACGGCGCTCGACGCCTACGAATAGCGCCACAGGTTCCGAACCTCGACAGTGGACGCCCCGCTCACCGACACAGCTCGTCGACCGCCTCGGCCGCCTCGTCGAGCGCGCGGCGTTCGGCGGCCGAGAGTTCCCACTCGACGATATCCTCGACGCCGTCCGCAGAGAGCCTGACCGGTACGGAGAGCGCTAGACCCCTGTAGCCGTACTCGCCGTCGAGCGGGACCGACAGACAGACCGGGTCGGACGGCCCGCCCTCGAGAATCGACACGACGAGTGAGGCGATACCCCGTCCGGTCACCCATCGAGACGTCTCCTCATGACCCCGGAGCTGTATGACGTCCCAGGGGACGTCCTTCACCGCTTCGGTGATCTGTTCGCGTTCGTCTGCCGAGAGCGAGACGGGTTCGCCGTCGATGGTCGCTCGGGAAAAGACGGGAATCATGTGTTCGCCGTGTTCGCCCAACGTTGGACAGGATACCTTGGCGGGCGCGACGCCGGCCCGACGGGCGAGCTGGTCGGCCAGCCGTGCGGTCTCTGAGAGCGAGTACCCGATGCAGTAGCGGCGGTCCCACCCGAGTGCGCGATAGAGACGGTAGTTGATGGGATCGAGCGGGTTCGTTACCGTCACAACCGGACGTGGTTCGACTTCTCCGACCCACGAGCCGATATCCGCGACCATCTCGCTGTTGCGCTCGAGGAAGGCGAGTCGCCCGCCCCGTCCCGCGGTGTCCTCAGGACGCGGCACGCTCGCGGCTACTACGATGCAGTCGGCGTCCTCAACGGCCTCTGGGCCCGGTTCCGCCGATCGAACGGTACCGCTACCGGTGTCGGAGAACCCGACACCCGCGCGATGGGCGGCGTGTCCGAGTGCGGTGCGCATGTCGAGGGCGTGGCCCGTCGCCTCGTCATCGGCGACGTCGACGAGGGTCACGTCGATTGTCGGTTCGAGCACCGAAAGAGTGTACGCGGTCGTCGCGCCGATGGTCCCGGCACCGCCGATGATCGCTACTTCCATGTGAAATGCTATCGCGGGTCGCTACTAATTCTATTGACCGCCTACGCAATACGCCGGTGCATCAGGATTTAAATAGTAATCCCTGTCGGGCGATTCGCTCGCTGAACGCGGTCGGCGACCAGTCGGTCTGCACCGGCGCGGTGCGCACGCCCGCGAGCGAGGACGCGACCGGAGTCGGTTCATTCGAAGGCGCCGGTCTCGAACCCGCCGTCGACCGTGAGCATCGCCCCCGTCGTGTACGGGGCGGCGTCGCTGGCGAGGTAGACCGCCGCACCGGCGACATCCTTGGGGGTGCCGATTCGCCCTGCCGCCGCACGCTCGGTGATTCGCCGGTAGCGATAGGTGTCCTCGGCGTAGGCGTCGGCCGTCTGCTCGGTCTCGATGAAGCCGGGGCGGATGGCGTTCACGCGGACGTCGGGGGCGAGTTCCCGGGCCGCGGTCCGGGTGAACGCTTCCACGCCGCCCTTCGCGGTCGAATAGGCGACCAGGTCGCGCATCGTCGTGTGCGACGAGAGCGACGCGATGTTGATGATGCTCCCCGCTGCCATCCGCTCCGCGAACACCTGGGTGGCCCGAAAGACGCCGGTGAGCTGAACGTCAAGGACGTGACGCCACTCCGCCTCCGATAGCTCGCGCAACCCGGCGCGTGCGATGGCACTCGGGGAGTTGACGAGTACGTCGACGCCGCCGAAATCCTCGAATGCGGCGTCCCGGAGCGCGAGGAGGGAGTCGCGGTCGGTGACGTCGCAGGTGGCCTCAACCGTCTCGCCGCCCAGGTCGCGGAGTTCCTCGGCGGTCTCCGCGACGCGTTCAGGTGTCCGACTCGTGGCGACCACGTCCGCACCGTCAGCGGCGAACGCCCGCGCGATGCCCCTGCCGATGCCGCTCGTCCCGCCGATGACGACCGCAGTCTTGCCGGTCACGGCGACCGGTGTGTGCTCGAACTCGTCCACGGCGTAGCAAACCGACCCCGACGCCTTAGCTCTTCGTGCAGGCCTGCACTCGGCTCGGGGTCAGCCACCACCGATGCGCCCGGTCGTGCTCCAATCTTGCGGATTCCGTAAAATTTCTCTCTTCTCGGTGGAACCTCCGTTTATGGCTGCTGACTCGCTCGTCTCCGTCTTCGTTTCGGCGATTCTACCGACGCTCTCGCTCGCGGTTGTCGGGTACGTGCTCGGGACGGTGCGGGACGTCGGCGTCGACCAACTCAACACGGTCACCATTTACGTGTTCGTCCCGGCGCTCATCTTCCACAGCCTCGGCTGTCGACGAGCGATTCGGCCTCCGCCACCGAGTCTATCATCGGCACCATTACGCCTGCGACGCCGGTATCCAGCACGCGCTTGACGGGGACGGGGTCGTTGTCGGGGATGCGGACGAGCGGTTCGGTCGGCCCGTCGACCGCCTCGATGGCGTGGACCATGTCCTGGACGGTCGCGAGCGACGTCGTCGTGTGCTCGAGGTCTATCATCGCGAAGTCGAAGCCGAGCTTGGCGGTGAGTTCGGCGACGGACGGGTGACCGATGGAGAGTCAGTTGCCGACGACGGGGTCGAATCGGGCGAACCGCTCTTTCAGCGCAGCCATCAGACAACGACCTCCGAGCCCTCGACCAGGTGCTCCGTGGCCACGTCCGGGTCGATCTCGATACCGAGTCCCGGCCCCTCCGGCAGGTCGATGTGGCCGTCGGCGAGGACTGGTCCGCTCTCGCCCGTTCGACGCACGAGGTCGTCCCACCATGGCACCTCCCGGGCGTGGTACTCCATCGCGACGAAGTTCGGTATCGCGGCGGCGGTGTGAGCGCCGGCGACCGTCCCGACGGGGCTGGCGACGTTGTGCGCGGCGATGGGCACGCCGTAGAGGTCACAGACGGT
The DNA here is from genome assembly GCF_054177595.1 of Haladaptatus ordinarius. Lineage (NCBI taxonomy): Archaea > Methanobacteriati > Methanobacteriota > Halobacteria > Halobacteriales > Haladaptataceae > Haladaptatus > Haladaptatus ordinarius. The sequence continues at coordinate 7,749 of NZ_JBPEHH010000011.1, forward strand.
CGCGATGCGCACGAACTCGCTCAGGCCGCCGCACTTGCAGACGTCGGGGGCGGCGATGTCCATCGCGCCGGCCCTCGCCGCGTCGTTGAACTGCGAGGCCGTCACGAGGTTCTCGCCCGTCAGGACGGGAGTTGCTATCTGGTCGGCCACGCGGCGACTCGCGTCCGTCTTCTCGGGCGGCACGGGGTCCTCCAGCCACGCCAGGTCGAACCGGTCGAGTTTCCGCCCAAGGCGACTCGCGGTCTCGACCGTGAAGTTCCAGTGGAGGTCCATCCCGAGGTCGACGTCGTCGCCGACCTCGTCGCGGACGGCCTCGACGAGCGACACCTTGTGTGCGACGGCCTCGTTGTCGAGTCGACGCGCCGCCGTGTCGACGTGCTGGGTAGTCGGCACGTCGAGGTCGAACTTTAGCGCCGTAAACCCCTCGTCGACCACCTCGCGTGCGGCCCGAGCGTACGACTCCGGGGTGTAGACCTCGCGGGGGTCGACCTCGCCCGCCTCGGTCTGTCCGAGGGGCTCGCCGCCGTGGGTGTCACAGTAGAGTCGGACCCTGTCGCGGTACTTCCCGCCGAGGAGTTCGTAGACGGGGACGCCGAGCACCTTCCCCTTGACGTCGAGGCACGCCATCTCGACCCCGTTGAACGCCGCCTGTCCGATGCGCCCGCTCCCCGTGTAGCTCTGGTCGAGGAGCGCTCGGATGCGGTCGGTGTCGAGCGGGTTCTCGCCCACGAGGTCGCCCGCGAGCCCCTCAACGAACTCCATGAGCCCGTCTGGGGCGCGGTAAGTCTCGCCGATGCCGTGGACGCCCGCGTCGGTCTCCATCTTCACGATGCCCCAGGTGAAGTTGCCCGCGAGTCGCATCGTCCGGACGTCGGTTATCTCGATGTCCCGCTCCGGCGGTCGGTTGGCTTCGGTCATCGAGAGGTCGCGCCACGGCACGCCGCCGCCCTGCGGAATGCGGTACTTAGGGTGTTCCTCCTGTGTCATCCCTCGATGGTCGTCATACGTTACCAATAAGCGTTGTGTCTGTGGACAGATTTCGACGACCGCGTCTCTGCCTCCCGTCGCTGTTCCGCGACCGGTCGCCGATCCCCACCGTCGGAACTGTTCGGTTGGAAACACTCTTAGCCCCCGTCTCCGTTGGATGGCATGTGGCACCAACCATCACGCGAATCGAGAGCACGGAGTTCAGCTATCCGGTCGAAGACGTCGGGTACGGCGAGAGCGGCTTCAGCCTCGTCTACGAACCCGGGGGCAAGATCGAGCGGAAACTGTTCGGCCTGAAGATCCACACCGACGAGGGGATCACCGGCGAGTACGTCGGCGGGAACTCGCCCGCGTTCGCCCAGATTCACATGTTCGCCGATCACCTCGTGGGGAAGAACCCGCTTAAGCGCGAGAAGCACTGGAGCGAGGTCAAGCGTGCGCTCCGGAAGTACGACCGAATGGGCATCGGTCCCATCGACATCGCGTTGTGGGACTTTGCCGGCAAGTACTACGACGCCCCCATCCACGAACTGCTGGGTACCTACCGCGAACGCTTCCCTGCGTATGCCTCGACGTACCAGGGCGACCGGAGCGGCGGGCTGGACTCCCCGGAGGCGTACGCCGAATTCGCCGAGGACTGCCTGGAGATGGGGTACCCGGGGTACAAGATTCACGACTGGGGCGGCGAATGGACGGACGTGAAGAAGACCGTCGCGACGGTCCACGCGGTGGGCGAACGCGTCGGCGACGAGATGGACCTCATGATAGACCCCGCCTGCGAGCTGGAGACGTGGGCCGACGCCCTCAAAGTCGGGAGGGCCTGCGACGAGCAGGGGTTCTTCTGGTACGAGGACCCGTTCCGCGACGCGGGCATCAGCCAGCACGCCCATCGGAAACTAGCCCAGAAACTCGACACGCCCATCCTGCAGACCGAACACATCCGTGGACTAGAGTCGCATACCGACTTCGTCGCCAACGATGCAACTGATTTCGTGCGGGCGGACCCCGAGTACGACGCCGGCATCACGGGGGCAATGAAGGTGGCCCGTGCCGCCGAATCCTTCGGTCTGGACGTCGAGTTCCACGCGCCCGGACCGGCCCAGCGCCACTGCATCGCCGCCACCCGGAACGCCAACTACTACGAGATGGCCCTCGTTGGCCCGAAGTGCCAGAACACCACGCCACCCGTCTACCTCGGCGACTACGCCGACCACCTGGACTCCATCGACGCGGACGGGACGGTTCCCGTACCGGACGGCCCGGGACTGGGCGTCGAGTACGACTGGGACTACATCCAGGAGAACCGTCTGGGCGGCCGCGTCTACGAGTAGCAAGACCGAGCGGCCCCGGCCGGGTTGGGAGTCCTCAGTCGCACCCCGTCGGGGGACCCGCGCATATTAGAAGACGTACTCGGGACCGGACTGGTACTCGAAGCGCTCCCGGACGTCGTCGCGGAGCGTGAACCCGAGGCCGGGCCGGTCGGGCGCGTGGACCCGGCCGTCGCGGATGTCGAACTCCTCCTCGAACAACTCGAACAGCATCGGCATGTGCGCCATACTCACCTCGAGGATGTGGCCGTTGGCTATCGCCATCGCGGCGTGGATGCTTGCCGCGAAGAGGACGCCGCTTCCCCAGGCGTGCGGTGCGACCCGCAGCCCCCGTGCGGAGGCCATCGCGGCGATACGCATGGTCTCGGTGATGCCGCCGGCGCGCGCCAGGTCGGGCTGGGCGACGTCCAGCGCGTCGTGGTCGAACAGCGACCGGAAGTCGAAGCGAGTGAACTCGCGCTCGCCGGTCGCAATGGGTATCTCGGTCGCCTCGCGCACTCGCGCCAACCCGGCGTGGTCGTCGGGCGAGACGGGTTCCTCGAACCACGAGAGGTCGAACTCCTCGAGGTGGCGGGCGAGTCGAATCGCGGTCGAGACGTCGAGCGAGCCGTGGGCGTCGACCATGAGGTCGGCGTCGCCGACGCCGCGGCGGGCCGCCTCGACCCGCGTCACGGTGTTCTCGATGGCGAACCCGTCCCCGCCGACCACCCGCATCTTCGCGGCGTCGAACCCCTGCTCGACGTAGCCGTGGAGTTCGGCCTCCGCTTCCTCGCCCGGCGCCCAGCCGCCGCTGGCGTAGGCCTGAATCGAATCTCGGACGGCGCCGAGGAGCTTGTAGACCGGCTGGTCGAGCAGCTTCCCCTTGAGGTCCCAGAGCGCGATGTCGATCCCCGAGATGGCCTCGAGGGTGACGCCGCGCCGGTCCTCGCGGGGCTGAGAGTAGCCGCGTTCGAGCGACGGCTTCCACCGCGAACCGGCGTACATCTTCTCCCAGAGCCGGCCGGTGTAGAGGGGGTCCTCGCCGACCAGCAGCGGTGCAAGCTCGTTCTCGACGACCGCCTTCACGACAGGGGGATTACCGAGCGAGGCGCCGATTCCGGTGTGGTCGTCGGTCTCGACGAATACGAGCGCCGCGTCGCTTTTCACCTTGGTGCCGAGGTCGGTTCGATGCTGCTTCTCCTCCGGAACGGGATCCGAGAGCGGGACGACTCTGACGTCCGTTATCTCCATCGTCCGACCATCGTGCTACGGTACCAAATGGCTAACGGAGAGATGGACCTGATCCACGACCCTGTCTGCGAGTGCGAGACGTGGGGCGACGCGCTGACGGTCGGGAAGGCCTGCGACGAACAGAGGTACCTCTGGTACGCCAGGCCCTCCCGCGACGGAGGGACGTCGATGCACGCCCACCGCAAACTCGCCGAACGGCTAGAGACGCCGCTCCTGGGGAGTTGGTCCGCGGGCTAGAACTCCCCACCGACCTGATGGCCCAGGACGTGATGGACCTCGTGCGGACGGACCCGGAGTGGGATGGCGGCATCACCGGCGCGATGACGATCGTCTGCGCTGCTGCGAGCTTCGGACTCGACGTCGAGTTCCACCTCGCCGGACCGGCCCAGCGCTACTGCATGGCCGCGACGCGCAACACCAACTACTACGAACTCGGACTGGCCACCCGGGTTGCGAAACGCCGCACGCCGAGGTGCCGGTCTACGAGGGCGGATACACCGACGCGATGGACGCTGTCAGCGTTGACGGCACCTTCCCGGTGCCGGACGGCCCAGGACTGGGCGTCGAGTACGACTGGGACTACATCCAGGCCAACTGCCTCGACGGCGGCGTCTACGGGTAGTGCGGCCACGAAACTCTCCCGACGCACGAGGTTTTAGATGGTAGGAACACGTGGCACGGCCATGGAAATCACGGACGTGGTGGTGCACACGCTCTCGCTGTCGGACGTCGCGGCGGCGAAGGCCGACGGGTCCCAGGACGCGGCCGTCATCGAGGTGGAGACCGACGAGGGGATTACGGGTATCGGAGAGGCCGACTCCTCGCCAGCGGTGGTCGACGCAGTCGTGAACGCGCCGGCGTCCCACGACAAGGCGTCGGGACTGCGGGAGGTCGTCGTCGGCCGCGACCCCTTCGACGCGGAGGTACTGTGGAATGAGATGTACGACCGGACCTACTACTACGGCCGGAAGGGCGCGGCCCTCACGGCGATGAGCGGCATCGATACGGCGCTCTGGGACGTCATGGGGAAGACACTCGACAGACCGGTGTACCAGCTCCTCGGCGGCAAGCACCGCGACTCGGTCCGGGCGTACGCCAGCACGCTCTTCCCCGAGGACCCCGCGGACACCGCCGCGGTCCGACGGAAGGCCGAGCGGGCGCTCGACGAGGGATTCACGGCCGTCAAGTACGGCTGGGGCGGCTTCGGGCGTGACCGAGCGCGCGACCGCGATCTGGTCAGCGCGGCCCGCAAGGCCCTAGGGCCGGACGTCGACCTCATGGTGGACGCGGGCATGACCTGGCGTGACGACGTGAAGGGCGCGGTCAAGGCTGTGAACGAACTCGACGAGGCGAACGACCTGTTCTGGGTCGAGGAGCCGGTCTACGCCGACAATCTCGACGGCTACGCACGCATCGGCGACGCCTGTCGAACCCGCGTCGTCGGCGGCGAGGAGGAGTACGCGAGCTACGGCTTCGGCGAGTTTCTCCGCCGGGCACGTCCCGATGGCGTCCAACCGGACGTCGCCCGGTCGGGCGGCCTCACTCACCTCTCGAAGATCGCGACGCTCGCGGCCGAGCGCGGTGTCCCGGTCTATCCCCACGGGTACAGCACCGAACTCGTCGTCGCGGCCAACCTGCAGTTCGTCGCGGCCACCCGGAACGCGCCGCTGTTGGAGTACTGCGTCGAGGATTCGCCGCTCCGCTGGGAACTGGTCGAGGAGTCGTTCCCGGTCGAGGACGGCCGCGTACGGATACCAGACCGCCCCGGCCTCGGCGTGACGCTCGACCGCGACGCCGTCGAGCGCTACCGGTCAGACCCCCTCGATTGAGCGGCCGGTCGAGGCGTCAGTCGGCGACGAGCGCGCGGTCGACCGCCTCCGCGATCTCCGTCTCGGCCTTCTCGTCGAGTTCGACGAGCGGTGGTCGAACCGATGCGGTCTCCAGCCAGCCGCGCGACGCGACCGCCGCCTTGGTCGCAGGCGCGAAGCCGTGGGTCACGCACTGCTGGAAGAGCGGCGCGATGCGTTCAGCGCCGATCTCCCGTGCCCGCTCGAGATCACCCGCGGCCACCGCGTCGTGCGCCGCGACGAACGTCTCCGGAATGGCGTTCGAGAGTGCGTTGATGCCGCCCGTGGCGCCCATGAGCGTCGCGGAGACGAGGTGGCTGTCGAACCCCTGGAACAGGTCGAAGTCCTCGGGCGCGCGCGATACCACGTCGAGGACGTAGTTGAAGTCGCCGCTCGAGTCCTTCAGTCCGCGGACGTTCTCGTGGTGCCCGACATGCTCGACGGTGGCCGGCGCTATCTCCTGGCCGGTGCACGAGGGGATGTTGTAGAGGTAGACCGGAAGCGCCGCGTCGTCGGCGACGGCCGTGAGGAACGCCTCGTTGCCTGCCGGGTCGTTCGCGCCGTGGAAGTACGGGAGCACGACGAGCGCGGCGTCGGCGCCCGCGTCCGCCGCCGTCTCGATGCGGTCGAGCGTCCCCGGAACGGTCGTGTCGGCGGTGCCCGCCATCACCGGTACGTCGGCGGCGGCGTCGATAGTCGTCCGTAGCACGGTCCGGTACTCCTCGTCGGTCAGGCTGGCGAACTCGCCGGTCGTCCCCGCCGGGACGAGGCCGTCCATGCCGGCGTCCTCCAGTCGCTCGACCAGCGCCGCGAGCGCGGACTCGTCCACGCCACCGTCAGAGAAGGGGGTGACGAGGGGGCACAGCACGCCCTCGAACTCGGCTGCTTCGTGTCTCGACATAGGGAAGCAGACCCGTGCCAGCGAGTTAATTCTTGTCGGTGGTCCCCATTCTTGCCAGCGGCCGCACGGCGCGTCGGGTCAGCCGTCGACGAACCGTTCGAACGTGTGGCCGACCTGCAGTGCGCGCCGGTCCTCCCCGCGCCCCGTGATGAACTGGATGCCGACGGGCAGCCCGTCGGCGGTCCCGGCCGGGACCGAGATGGCTGGGACGCCGGCGAGGTCTGCGGGCCGTGTGTTGACAGCGAGCGGGACGGAGAGCGCGTTCTCGTCGTCGTAGCTGTGCGGCTTCCACGCCCCGACTTCGGGTGCGATCACCGGCATCGTCGGCGAGACGAGTGCGTCCACGCCGTCAAGAGCCCGGTCGAACTCCGTCCGGATGCGGTCGCAAGCCGTCCGGGCCCGAACGTACTGGCGGCCGCCGTACCGGTCGAGGAGGTGGACGCCGAGAATCACCTTCGTCTTGACGACGTCGCCGAACAGGTGTCCGTTGCCCCGGACGGCCGCGGCCGCTGCGTCGTACCACTGCAGGTCGAAGGGACCGCGTCGCTCGATGGGCGCGAGCGCCCGGTCGAACGCGGCGGCCAGTTCCGCGTTCGTGATGGCGTTCCAGACGGGGACCGCGTCAGTGAGCGTCGGAATCGAGACGGTCGTGACGTCCGCGCCCGCCGACGTTAGCGCGTCGAGGCGCGCCTCGAAGACATCGCGGACGCCGTCCGAGACGTGGTCCGCCACCAGTTCCTCCGGCACGCCGAGCGAGAGGTTGCCGACGGCGGGTACGTCGGATAGCGCTGCCGCCGTCCGGCCGATGTCGATGCTCTCGGCGACGGCGGAGCTCGGGTCCCGCGGGTCAGAACCGGCGATGACGTCGAAAATGCGCGCCGCGGTCTCGACGTCTCGGGCCAGCGGTCCGACGTGGTCGAGCGTGTACGCGAGGTCGACGAACCCGGTGCGGGGGACGACCCCCCACGTCGGTTTGAAGCCGACCACCCCACAGAAGGAGGCAGGGATGCGCACGCTCCCGCCGGTGTCGGACCCGAGCGCCGCGTCGACCTCGCCCGCGGCCACGATCGCCGCGCTTCCAGACGAGGAACCGCCGGCAACGCGATCCACGTCGTTCGGATTCGTGACCGGGCCGAAACCGCTCGTCTCGCTTGTCGGCCCGTAGGCCATCTCGTCCATGTTCGTCTTCCCGGTCAGGGTCGCGCCGGCGTCGAGCAGTCTGTCGACGACCGCGGCGTTCTCGGCCGGAACCGCGGCCGCCAGCGCCTGCGACCCGCAGGTCATCGGGACGCCCGCGACGGCCAGGTTGTCCTTGACCGCCACGCGGAGGTCCGCGAGGTCGTCGCCCGCATCCGGGGACACCGCCTCGAACGCCGTCACGTAGGCGTTGTGCGGGTCCCGGTCGGGTCCGGGATCGCGGACGACGTCCGAGAGTTCGAACGCCGTCGCCGTTCGGATCGTCGAGACGTGGTCGAGTACGTCGTACCCCGACAGTTCCTCGTGGACGGCGTCGGCGTACGCCGCCTGCTCCGCCTCGGGGACCGCGAGTCCCAGTCGCTCGCCGAGTTCGGCGAGCCGTCGCTCGGACGGCCGCGGGAACGGGACGGTCATGCCGCCCTCCATTCATGGTAGTAGATCCCGGCCGGAATCGAGTTGTGTGCTACCATGCGTCTCTCCACACGTCACGGGGTCAAAAAACGTAGCGTGTGAACGCATGACGGCGCCGCGGACGACTGCCGGCGGATCCGGACCCGATGTCGTCGCACCGACCCTCGCGTTCAGTCCTCGACCATTGGCGGGTTGGAGACGCTGAGCGCGTCGCCGTCGGCCACGGAGTCGGCCTCCTCGACGTGCGCGCCGTCACGCATCACGACCAGTTCGCTCCCGCGCCGGCGCTCGAACTCGGGGTGGGCGTCCGTGAGCGCGTCGAGCGCATCCCCGACCGTAGCGCCGTCCGCGACGACGACCGCGACCGCTTTCCGCCCAGTCGCCGCCCGCGCAGCGCCGTAGCACTTGATGGTCACCTGCACGCGTCCCCGTTCCGGCCGCTGCCGGAAGGCGTTTTCGGCGGGGGTGCGGGGAGTGACTTCCGTCGGGAGATACAAGGCGAGCGCCCGCCAAGCCAAGGTATGGAAGTCGAGGTGCACCTCTTCGGCCCCTACCGCGAGGCCGTGGGCGAGAAGACCGTCCGCCGCGAACTGCCAGACGAGTCGACGGTCGCGGACCTCTTTCGCGACCTGGCGGCCGATACCCCGGACCTCTCCGGGCGGGTCCTCACCGACGGGGACGATATCTCGAACTCAGTGACGGTGACGAAGAACGGCAAGCATGTATCGCTGTTCGACGGCGCGGAGACGGAGTTGTCGGACGGGGACGTGATACGAGCGGCGCCCCCGGTCCACGGCGGCTGACAGGCCACGCGAAGCGGGCCGAGTGCTCCTGGGTCAGTCCGCCTGCGCGTACTCGGCGACCGTCTCGTCCGGGACGGTGCCGTCGTCGTTCCACCCACGGAGCTCGTAGTACTCGTCCAGCGCGGCCTCGATGCCGGGCAAGTCGTAGGGGAGCGTGTCGTCCTCGCGATTCTTCCCGCGCTTGTTGTTGAAGTGGCGCTCCAGTTCGACCACGCGGCTCCCAACGGCGAGCAAGTCCTCGTAGTCGCAACCGAACAGTATCTCGTGTTGCTCCTCGTTGATGAGGCCCGTCCCGCCGGCGAACGCGCAGACGATGCCGCTGTCGCGGAATGCGGCGTGGTCCTCGCGCCGGCGGACGATCTCCGGCTTGCCGTCGAGGCCCTCGGGGTCGACCTCACCGGAGTACTCCACGCGCAGCGTCGTCGAGTACATGTGGTCACCGCCGCGGTTGGCCACCGCGTAGGAGAGCCCCTGGCCGTGAAGGACGCGGCCATCGTGCGCGGCGAACTCCATGTTCTTGACCGTGTAGTCGCGCACGCCCAGATCGTCGGCGAAGCGCGCGATGCCCTCGGCCAGCGTGTCGCCGACCCCCTCGCGGTGGGCTATCTTCTCGACCAGTTCGTGGATCAGTTTCGCGTTCCCGAACTCGTCGTTCGCAGCGAGGTAGGCGGCGACCGCGTTGCCCGCGCTGATGGTGTCCAGCCCGTAAATGTCGCAGAGTTCGTTCGACTTCATCACGTCCACGACGTCGTCGACCTCGCAGTTCGAGCCGAACGAGAACACCGTCTCGAACTCCGGACCCTCGGTCTCGATTCCGCGCTCCTCGTCGCGGGTGGGGAGCTTGCAGGCGAACGCGCAGGCCGAGCAGGCCGCCTTCTTGTACTTCTTCTCCTCGACTGCGTCGCCGCCGATCTTGTCGGCGTGCTCGAAGTGGTACTCCTCGAAGTACCGCGTGGGCAGCGAGAAGTTGTCGTTGATGAACTCCGTGCCCTGGGTCGTGCCCTGCCGGCGCATCATGTCGTCGGAGGTGGCGGCGTTGCGGTGGATCTCCGACTGGGCGTCCTCGTCCAACTCGATGTCGGGCGGCGAGTCGCCCTCGAAGGTCACGCACTTGACGTTCTTCGACCCGAGGACCGCGCCGAGACCGCCGCGACCGAACGCCCGACTGTCGTAGGTCATCACGCAGGCGTACCGGACGAGGTTCTCGCCCGCGGGGCCGACTGTGATGAGGTTGTCGGCGCCAAGGTCATGGCGTTCGTTCATGTACTCCGTGACCTCGGGTACCTCCGCGCCCTCGAGGTCCGGTACTTCCTCGAACTCGATACCCTCGTCCGCGACGTGTATCGCGAGCAGTTCGTCGCTCTCGCCAGTTATTTCTACGACGCTGTAGCCCGTGTCGGCGAAGTTCCGCGAGAGGTAACCGCCGGCATTCGTCGAGAGGAGGCCGTCGGTGAGCGGCGAGAGGCTAGTCATGTTCATCCGGCCGGTGAAGCTCATACGGGACATCTGGAGTGGGCCCGTCGACAGGTAGGCACGGTTCTCCGGGCTAAGAGGGGTCGCGCCGAACGGGATGCGGTCGTGAGCGAGCTTCGTCGCGACGCCGCGGCCGCCGATGAACGCCGCCAGTTCGTCCTCAATGTCGGTCTCAGTCGTCTCCCGCGCACTCACATTGATGGTGAGAAGCGGGCCTTCGGCGTGTAGCATACAAGTGTGAATGTTTAGCAATCCAAATAAAAATACGGATTGTATACGTTCGCTCTCATGACACACCGAACGCATCCCGGAGCGCGGACGCGGTCTCCGCCCGGGCCTCCTCCGCCCTATCCAGCTCGGGAAACGCGACGAAGGCGTGGAAAACGTCGTCGTACTCCGAGTACGAGACAGGAACATCCGCGTCGGCCAACCGGTCGGCGTAGGCGCGTCCGTCGTCGCGGAGCGGGTCGACACCGGCAGTTATCACCGTCGCCGGAGCCGTCCCCGAGAGGTCACGCGCCGCCAACGGTGAGGCGTAGGGATGGCGGCCATCTATCGCCCGGTCGAGATACTGGTCCCAGTACCACTCCATGGCCGCCTGCGAGAGCACGAGGTCGTCGGCGTGTTCGAGGTAAGAGTTGGTGTCGAACGCGTGGTCGGTCACGGGGTAGAACAGCACCTGGTGAACCGGTTCGGGACCGTCGCCGTCGCGGGCCATCAGCGCGGTCACTGCGGCCAGGTTCCCGCCCGCGCTGTCGCCCGCGACCGCGATACGGCCGGGGTCGCCGCCGAGGCTCGCGACGTGATCGGCGGTCCACTCGAAGGCGCCGTGGGCGTCGACGGCCGCAGCCGGAAAGGGATGTTCCGGCGCTCGCCTGTAGCCCACCGAGAGAGTCAGGCAGCCGACCCGCCGCGTCAGGTCCCGGCAGAGTTCGTCGTGCGTGTCCAGGTCGCCCCGCACCCAGCCGCCGCCGTGGAAGTACACCAGCACCGGGTGCGGGCCCTCGTCGCCGGGTTCGTAGACGCGAATCGGGAGGGCGCCGTCGGGGCCGGCGATCTCAAGGTCGCGGACTTCGCCGCCTACGTCCGGGGACTCTTCGCGGACGAAACGCTCGCGGCTCGCGGCCCGAACGGCGGCCGGCGAGAGTGCGTCGACCGGCGGTACCCGCTCGGCGGCGAAGTCCTCGAGCAGCGATTCGGCCTGTGGATGGAGCGTCGGGGGCATCGGTACGTATCTCTAGCCGCGGTCACATGAACGCTTTGGACGTTCCCACTGGCGCGAAAGACCTTTGCCCTCGCGTCAGAAATACGGTGGGCAATGGTACCAACGTTCACGGGATACCGCCGGGAGAACGGACGCATCGGCGTCCGGAACCACGTCGCGGTTATCCCGACCTCAGTGGCGGCGAGCAGCGTCGCGAGTCACATCGCCGACCGAGCGGGCGCGTGGGCGCACGCCACACCACATCAGATGGGGACGTCCCAACAGGGGCCGACCCGGCGACAGACCGAGCGCGTCCTCGTCGGCATCGGGCGCAATCCGAACGTCGGAGCGGCCCTCGTGGTTGAACTCGGCACCGAGGACACCGACGCTGACGACATCGCCGACCGAATCGCGGCCACCGGCAAGGCCGTCGAGGCGCTCGCCATCCGAGACGCCGGCGGGACCCGGCAGGCCCTCAACGCGGGGACGTCGCTGGTCGATGAGCTGAACGAGGAGGCCAAGACCGCCCGAAAGGAGGGGGCTGACGCAAGCGAACTCGTCTTCGCTGCGGAGTGCGGCGGCAGCGACGCCACGTCCGGCATCGCCGCGAATCCGGCCGTCGGAAACGCCTGCGACCGCCTCGTCGAGGACGGCGGCACCGCGTCTTTCAGCGAGACGCCCGAGTTCATCGGCGCCGAGCACATCCTCGCAGAGCGGTGCACCGACGACGAGGTGCGCGAGCGCCTGCTCGAACGCGTCGACCAGCGCGAGGCCCAGGCCGACATGATGGGCGTCGACCTCCGCGGCGCGCAGCCAACCCCCGGCAACCAGGAGGGCGGCCTGACGACCATCGAGGAGAAGAGCCTCGGCGCCATCGCAAAGGGCGGGACCACGCCCGTGCGCGGCATCGTCGAGTACGCCGAGGAACTTCCCGTCAGCAGCGGCCTCGTCCTGATGGACACGCCGGGATATGACATCGAGTCCGTTGTGGCCAAGGTCGCCGGCGGCGCGCAGGTCGTCGCGTTCACCACCGGCCGGGGCAGTACGACGGGCAACCCCATCGCGCCCGTCATCAAGGTCACCGGGAACCCGAAGACGTGGGAGCGGATGTCGAACAACATGGACGTGAACGCCAGCACCGTCATCGACGGCGACCCGCTGGAGAACGTCGGGAAACGCGTCTACGACGAACTGCTCGCCGTCGCCGATGGCAAACGCACCGAGGCCGAGAAGCGCGGCCTCGAGGAGTTCGCGGTCAACGAGATTCAGCCGAAAGAACTCGCGGAGGTGGCCGAATGAAGGGCATCGTCCTCGACGACGCGGCCCTGCTCATGACGGAGTCCGACAACGTCGCGACGGCGCTCGACGATCTGGCGGCGGGTCGGACCATCGAGTACGATGGTGACGACGTCACGCTAGTCGAAGACGTACCGTTCGGCCACAAACTCGCGCTCGCGGAACTCGCAGCGGGCGAGGAGGTCCGGAAGTATGGCGAGATCATCGGTCGGACGACGCGGGACGTCGAGCCCGGCGAGTGGGTCCATACGCACAACTGCGAGAGCACACGCGGCCGCGGCGACCTCGCGGCCGAGGAGGGGACGGCATGACGGCCGACGCCGCCACCGAGGGGACTGACCCGGCGGAGCACGCCGACCTCGGCGAGGAGACGTTCACCGGGTACCGCCGTTCGGACGGCCGACTCGGCGTTCGCAACCGCATCCTCGTGCTCCCGTCGGTCATCTGCTCGCACCTGGTCGCCGAGGAGATCGCCGACCGCGCCAACCGCGCGGTCGCCGCCCCGCACGACCACGGTTGCGCCCAACTCGGCGCGGACAACGAACAGACGAAGGAGACGTTCCTCGGCGTCGGCGCGAACCCGAACGTCGCGGGAACCGTCGTCGTCGGACTCGGCTGCGAACACGTCCAAAGCGACGCTGTCGCTGCCGAAATCGCCGACCGTGACCTCCCGGTCCGGGAGGTCGCCATCCAGGACGCCGGCGGGACCGAGGCCTGCATCGAACAGGGCGTCAGGGCCGTTTCGGAACTCGGCGACCACGTCGAGGCCGCCGCGAGGACGCCGTCGTCGTTCGGCGACCTGACCGTCGGCATCGTGAGCGGCGACCTCGGCGACTCCACCGTAGCCGAGTCCGACCCGCTCGTCGGTGAGTTCGCCCGCGCCGTCGCCGAGGCCGGGGGCCGGGTCGTCGCAGCCGGAAACGAGCGGTTCGCCGCCCATCCCGAGGCGACGCGCGCGGCCGCTGACGAGGACGCGACGTCGGACGTCGACGCGCTCCTCGAACGCCACCGGAACCTCCCGGCGCGGGCCACGCGCGTGCACACGAGGGCCGTCAAGCGCGGCTTCGAGGACAGCACCCGCTTTTGCGGCGGCCTGCCGATTCGCGACGTCGTCCCGTACGGGGAGGTGGCAACCCACAACCGCGGACTCGCCGTGGTCGACGCCCCGTCGCGCTTCGAGGAGGCGGCGACCGGCCTCGCGGCGGCCGGCGCGCAGGTCGTCCTCCACGTCACCGGCGAGGGCGTTCCGACGGGCCACCCGGTCGTGCCAGTCGTGAAGCTATCCGCTGACGAGGGGACGCTCGCGGCGTTGCCGGACGACATCGACGTCGACGCGACGACCGCCACCGCGGCCGACCTGACCGAGCGCGTGCTCGCCGTCGCGAACGGCGAGCGGACCTGCACCGAGCGCCACGGCATCACGGAGTTCGCCATCACACGCGTCGGCCCCTCGATGTAACCACCCTGCGCCGGGACCTTCCGAGACCGGCGCGAACCGCCCCGAGCGTTCAGATACCTCCGCAATCCAAATCCTTTTGGACGCACCGATGAACCTTCAGACGACATGCGCAGAGTACGCTTTAGAGACCCCGCCGGGAGCGTCCGGCGTGGCGAGTGGACTGACGACGCCATCACGTTCGCCGACCGCACCTACGACCCCAATGAGGTCACCGTGCTTCCGCCGACCAACCCCTCGAAGATCGTCTGCGTTGGACTCAACTACGAGGACCACGCAGCGGAGTCCGGCATGGAGGTTCCGGACCGCCCGCTGCTGTTCCTGAAACCACCGAACACGCTCGCCGCCCACGGCGACGCGGTCCCGCTGCTGCCCGGCAAGGACGAAATCGAGTACGAGGCCGAACTCGCAGTCATCATCGGCGAACAGTGCCGGAACGTCGCCGCTGAGGACGCCTACGACGTCGTCGAGGGCTTCACGTGCGCGAACGACGTCTCGAACCGCGACGACCAGATGGTTGAGCAGAACTGGGTCCGCGGCAAGGCCTTCGACAACGCCTGCCCGCTCGGTCCGGTCGTCGTGCCCCCGGAGGACGTCCCCGAAGACGCGTCCATCCGCCTCCGGCACAACGGCGAGGCCGTCCAGGATTCCTCGCGCGCCGAGTTCATATTCTCGGTCCCCGAACTCGTCGAGGAGATAACGACCTACATGACCCTCGAAGCGGGCGACGTGATTCTCACCGGGACGCCGGCCGGCGTGGGCCCGCTCGCCGACGGCGATACCACGTCCGTCGAGATCGAGGGCGTCGGCGCACTCGAGAACGAGTTCACGGCCGAGTGAGAATCGGTCGGGTAGCGTCTCCCCCAGATGACGCGCTGGTCGACCTCGTGGCGAGGCCGACATGCCTGCCAGCGGCCGCCACGAGGCCGCCAGCGCGACCCAATCTATTTGTACGCAGTCCCAGATGTTCAGTGTGATGCAGTCCCAAACGCTCGTCATGGACGAGTCCGGAGATATCGACGTACAGACGGTCGACGTTCCGGACATCGGCCCCGGAGAACTGCTCGTGCGCGTCGAACTGACCGGAATCTGCGGCTCGGACGTTCACATGCGGGAGGGCGGACTCGATCTCGAGTTCCCCGTCGTTCCCGGCCACGAACTTGCGGGCGTCGTCGAGGCGGTCGGCGAGGGCGTCACGACCGACTCCGCCGGCAATCGTGTCGAACCGAGCGACGGCGTTACCGTCGTCCCCGGCATCAACGTCGTCGACGACTGGTATACGGACCACGTCCCGGCCCACCCGCTCGCGTGCACCGAGCGGAAGGTGTACGGCTTCCGCGGCGTCGAGGACGAACCCCACGTCCACGGCGGGATGAGCGAGTACTTCGTCATCGAGGAGGACGCCCACTTCTTCCGCCTGCCCGACGACCTCGACGTCGAACTCGGCGCGCTCGTCGAACCGCTCTCCGTGGCCACCCACGCCTTCGATCTCTCCTACCAGCCGGGCGTCCCTTGGATTCGCGAGGGATTCGGCATCGGGCAGTCCGTCGCCGTCCAGGGCGCCGGCCCCATCGGGATACTCGCCGCCGCGGCCGCGAAGCACGCCGGCGCCGGCCAGGTCATCTCCATCGACATGGTCGACGAACGCCTCGACCTGGCAGAGCAGTTCGGCGCGACCCACACCGTCGACATCAGCGACCACGGTGACGACTTCGTGGACGCCGTCGAGGACCTGACGCCGAGCGGCGACGGACCGGACGTCGTCATCGAGGCAGTGGGTCACCCCAGTGCATTCGAGCAGGCGATAGACATCTCGCGGAAGGCCGGGACCGTCGTCGAAGTGGGCCACTACGCCTACAACGGCGAGGCCGAGGTCGACCCGTCCCAGCTCATCCACAAGGAGCTGTCCATCCGCGGGAGCCTGGCCTACCCGCCCAACCAGTTCGAGACGGCCATCTCGCTGCTCGAACAGACGGCCGATGACCTCCCCTACCGAAAACTGTTCAACCACCGCGTCGGCCTTGACGACGCCGAGTCGGCCTACGAGGCCCAGGCCTCCGGGGAGGCCTACCGCGCGACCATCCACCCGAATCGCTGACCCGTCGGACCGCTGACGCGCCCCCGCCTTTATTTACTAACCGTACGACGGTACACCCGCATGCCGCCGGAAATCACCCGGATAGAGAGCATCGAGTTTAGCTACGAACTGGAGGACGTCGGAACGGACCGCCATGGCTTCAATCTCGTCTACGACGCCGGCGAGACGACCGAGCGGAAGCTGTTCGGCCTGAAGATTCACACCGACGAGGGGATCACCGGCGAGTACGTCGGCGGGAACTCGCCCGCGGCTGCCCAGTACAACATCATCGCGGACTACCTCGTCGGAGAGAACCCGCTTAAGCGCGAGAAGCACTGGAGCGAGGTCAAGCGTGCGCTCCGGAAGTACGACCGAATGGGCATCGGGCCCATCGACATCGCGTTGTGGGACTTCGCCGGCAAGTACTACGACGCCCCCATCCACGAACTGCTAGGCACCTACCGCGAACGCGTCCCCGCGTACGCCTCGACGTACCACGGTGATGATAACGGCGGTCTCGATTCGCCGGGAGCGTTCGCCGACTTCGCCGAGGAATGTCGTGATATGGGATACAACGGTTTCAAAATCCACGGCTGGGGCGGCGGCGACGAGCAGCGTGAACTCCAGCGGGAAATCGACGCCGTCCATGCCGTCGGCGAACGCGTGGGCGACGAGATGGACCTGATGCACGACCCGGCTTGCGAACTCGAGACGTTCGCCGACGCACTCCAACTCGGGAAGGCACTCGACGAACAGGGGTTCTTCTGGTACGAAGATCCGTTCCGTGACGGTGGAATCTCGATGCACGCCCACCGGAAGCTTTCGCAGCGACTCGACACGCCCGTCCTCCAGACCGAGCACGTCCGCGGCCTCGAACTCAAGTCCGACTTCGCCGCGAGCGAGTCGACGGACTTCGTGCGGGCGGACCCGGAGTACGACGCCGGCATCACCGGCGCGATGAAGGTCGCGCACGTCGCCGAGGGCTTCGGCATCGACGTCGAGTTCCACGCGCCCGGACCGGCCCAGCGCCACTGTATCGCGGCGACGCGCAACACCAACTACTATGAACTCGCGCTCGTCCACCCGCACTGTCAGAACACCCAGCCGCCGGTGTACAAGGACGGCTACTCCGACATGCTCGACGCCATCGACGACGACGGGATGGTCAAGGTCCCCGACGATCCCGGTCTCGGCGTCGAGTACGACTGGGACTTCATTGAGGCCAACGCGACCGGCAGCGTCCACGTCTACGAGTAATCGGAACGCGGACAGCGTTCAGAGGCGGTCGCGCAGGTCGGCAACCACGTCCACCGTGTCGGCGTCGCCGCCAAGATCGGGGGTACGCGGCGCCGTCTCGTCCGCCAACTGCGCCGCCACGGCGTCCCAGAGGGCGGTGGCGGCGGCGTCCTCTCCGAGGTCCTCAAGGAGCATCGACCCCGAGAGGACCGTCGCGAGTGGATTTGCAACGCCCTGCCCGGTAATGTCGGGGGCGGAGCCGTGGACCGGCTCGAACATCGAGGGGTAGACCGGGTCGGGGTTGACGTTCGACGACGGCGCGAGACCCATGCTGCCCGAAACGATGGCGCCGATGTCGGTGAGGATGTCGCCGAACAGGTTCGACGCGACAAGCACGTCGAACTCGTCGGGCCGGCGGATGAGGTCCATCGACGCCGCGTCGACCAGCAGACGTTCGGTCTCCACGTCGGGGTACTCCTCGCTCACCTCGTCGACGACGTCGTCCCAGAGGACCATCCCGTACGCTTGGGCGTTCGACTTGGTGACGTTCGTGAGCTTCCGGTTGCGCTCGGTCGCCGCCTCGAAGGCCGCCCGGACGATACGCTCGACGCCCGTCCGGGTGAACACAGCTGACTGGACGGCTACCTCGTTGTCGAATCCGCCGTGCTCACGCCCGCCGATGTCCGCGTACTCGCCCTCGGTGTTCTCGCGGTAGACGACGAAGTCGATGTCACCGGCGCCGTAGCCACGGAGCGGGCTCGTGACCCCCTCGAAGAGCACCGAGGGGCGCTTGCAGATGTACTGGTCGAACGTTTTTCGGATGGGCAACATCAGCCCGCGGAGCGTGACGTGGTCGGGCACGTCGGGGTGGCCGACGGCGCCGAGCAGGATGGCGTCATGGACCGCGAGTTCGTCGGTGCCGTCGTCTGGCATCATTTCGCCGTGCTTGAGGTAGTACTCGGTTCCCCAGTCGAACTCCGTGAACCGCAGGTCGAACCCGAACTCGTCGGCGGCGTCCTCGAGGAGGGGCCGGACCGCGTCGACGACTTCGGGACCGATACCGTCGCCCGGAATGACCGCTACGTCGTGCGTCATGCCAGTACTCGTGTGTGACGGGAACAAATAACTAGCGGTGCCGGAAGGGATTCAGTCGCTGACCGCGCGTTCCTGTTCGCCCTTCGCGGGGTTCGGCGTCTCGCCCGACTCATGGGTGACGAGTCCGTGAACGAGAGCCTCGTTGGTCTTCGCGTCGAAGAGGTGAATCGCCTCGTCGTCGAAGGTGATGGTTATCTCGTCGCCCTGTTCCGGTTCGATGTAGGAAGGACTACGGACGCGGAATTCCCGCCCGTCGAGGTCGAGATAGAGGAAGTTGTCCGACCCGATGACCTCGACGACGTCCACCGTGACCGAGATGCCGCGGGCGTCGTTGACGTTCTCGGCCACGCGGACGTTCTCGGGGCGGACGCCGAACGTGAACTCCGAGGCGTCGGAGACGCTTCGGAGCGTGTCGACGAACTCGTCGGAGACCTCGAAGTCGAAGTTCTCGCCGTTGGTGAGGCGGTTGCCCTCCAGTTCGACGTCGATGAAGTTCATCGACGGGCTGCCGATGAAGTCGGCGACGAACAGGTTCGCCGGTTGGTAATACACCTCCTTGGGTTCGCCGACCTGTTGGAGCCGACCGTCGTTGAGGATGACGATGCGGTCGGACATCGTCATCGCCTCCTCCTGGTCGTGCGTGACGTAGATGGTCGTGATGTCGAGTTCGGAGTGAATGCGCGAGAGTTCCGTGCGCATGTGCTTGCGCAGCTTCGCGTCGAGATTCGACAGTGGTTCGTCGAAGAGGAACACCTCGGGTTCGCGGACGATGGCGCGCCCCGTCGCGACCCGTTGCTGCTGGCCGCCCGAAAGGGAGGCCGGCTTCTTGTCGAGGAGCTCTTCGATGCCCATCATCTCGGCCGCCTCCTCGACGCGACTGTTGATCTCCCCCTCGGTGAGGTCAGTGCTCAGCTCCAGCCCGTAGCCCATGTTGCCCCGGACGGTCTTGTGAGGGTAGAGCGCGTACGACTGGAACACCATCGCGATGTCGCGGTCCTTCGGCGAGACGTTGTTGACGACTCGGTCGCCGATGCGGAGTTCGCCATCGGTAATCGCCTCTAGGCCCGCTGCCATCCGGAGGGTGGTCGACTTCCCACACCCCGATGGACCGACGAAGACGATGAACTCGCCGTCTTTTATCTCTAGGTCCAGTTCCTCCACGGCGACGATGGTGTTCGACGAGCTGTCGAACACTTTGGTGACGTTGTCGAATTCGACGTTAGCCATGGTACTTGGTCTCCGTTATCATATTGTTTGCACGGTGGTTGTTAATCCTTAACGTTCCGGCCGCCCGCGAGTCGCCCGCCTTCGTCGGCGTCATCCTGCCAGTCCCTCCCCGACGAACTGCTGTGAGAGCGCGTAGAAGACGACCGGTGGTAGCACGAGCATCACCGCCGCGGCCATCAGCAGGTTCCACTGTCGGAACGCGTCGCTGCCGAGAATGTAGTGGATGGCGACGGTCGCCGTCCGGACGTTCTTGTCGCTGGTCAGTACGAACACCCACAAGAAGTTGTTCCACGCGGTGAGGAAGGAGAACAGGGCGGCCGCACCGACGGCGGGCAGCGACAGCGGGAGGACGATACGGATGAACGCACCGATCTCCGAATGGCCATCGATGAGCGCCGCCTCCTCGATGTTCGGGGGAATACCCTGCCGAAAGAACCCCTGGAGGAGCCAGATAGTCTGGGGCAAGACAAAGATGGATAGCGCGATGATGATGCCCGACAGCGAATTGATGAGTCCTAGGGTGTAGAAAATATTGTACACCGGAATCGTGATGACGATCCACGGGAACATGATCGTGAACACCGCGGTGTAAAAGAGGAACTTACGTCCCGGGAAATCCAACCGAGCGAAGGCGTATGCGCCCGGAATGGAGAAGAACAGGGAGATAATCGTCGCCGAGAGCGCGACGATAATGCTGTTTTTGAAGTAGGTCGTCATTGCGAACGAGTTCCAGATCTGAGTGTATGGGTCGAGCGTGAACTCCGAGATGGGGAGATACCCGGTCGACGGATCGATGGCGGCGAAGTTGTTCAGGATTGACGTCCGAATGACCCAGTAGTAGGGTAGGAGCGCCCAAACGGCCATGATGAGTAGGCCGGCGTATAACAGGAATCGTGAGCGTTTGTTTGCATTCAGCATGGTTACAAGTACAGGTCCTCCTCTTCGTTCAGAACGGTCACGTAGAAGATGGCGGCGCTCATCGCCAGCACGATCATCACCATTCCGACGGTGTACGCGCGAGCGAAGTTGAGGTTCACGTAGGCTACCTCGTACGTAAGGATGCTCAAGAGCATAGTACGGGTTCCGGGTCCACCGCCGGTCAGCTCGAACGGCTGGGCGAACTCGGCGATGTTCCACGCAGTGCGCAGCGCGAGGATGATGATGGTCGGGGTGACGAGGTGGGGGAGCGTGACGTCGCGGAACCGGCGAAGACGGCCCGCGCCCGCGAGTGCCGCGGCCTCGTACTGCTCACTCGGGACGTTGATGACGGCCGCCGAGTAGATGATTCCCGCGTAGCCGAAGTCGTGCCACGCTTGCGCTACGATCATCGAGATGTACGGCCAGAGTCCTTTGGAGAGGAACGCTGGCGGGTTCTGTATCCCGATGTCCTTCAGGAACATCGTGGCGAAGCCGAAGTCGGGACTGAGGAACCACATCCACACGACACCGCCCGCGAGCGGAGCGGAGAAGTACGGGGACATGATGATCGCGCTCAGCCACTCTCGCGATCCTCCCTTGACCTCGCTCAGCAGGACGGCCGCGAGCATGCCGAGTACGAGTTGGAGAAGCGTCGTCGAGAACACGAAGACAATTGACCAGCCGAGTGCAAACACGAACAGGTCGTTCGTGACCAACCAGACGTAGTTATCGAGTCCGATGAAGTTCAAAGAGCCCGCCCCCCCGAGTTGTGCGTTAGTGAACGTCAGCCAAACTCCCTGAACGATTGGGAAATAGAACAACAACGTGAACATCACAAACGTCGGGATAATGAAGAGGTATCCCGTCCAGTTCCGCTTCAGGCGGTCCCAGATCGATTCCTCCGTCATCCCATACTTCAGTCGGATTTCTTCGGCACTCTCTGCTGCTTGGGCCATGCTACCTTTACACTGGATTCGTCCCCTAAAAAAGATTGGGATAGTTCGATCGTGACAGTCGAAGCGACTCCGATTCGTCCGTTTACTTGTTCTGCTCCTTCAGCGTTGTCTTGATTTTCTTGTTGATTTGCTCAGGCACCTTGTCGGGCGAAACCTGACCAGCGATGCCAGACGAGATGGTCTTGTTGATATTGTTCCAGCGGATGTCGCTGGTCCCCTTCACGTCCCAGGCCGCCCCGGTCGTGCCGTACTGTGACCCGTACTGGTCCACGTTGTTAATGGCGTTCGTCGTCCAGGACGGAAGTTTGTCGCCGTATTGGTCAAGGAGTTTCTGCCCCATCGGCTTGGTACCGGGAATGGCCTCGTAGTATTGCCCCCACGCCGGGAGGACGAAGTCCTGGTCGGTGAGCATGTATACGTTGAGGTCCCAGGCCGCCTGCTGTTTCTTCTTGGCGACGTCGTAAATGGACGTCTGCTGTTCGAGCGACCAAACGTGCCCGCCGTGTTCACCGGAGACGCCATCGAGTTCCGGAATTCCGACCTTGGAACCATAGTTCGGGTCGAGTTTCGGATTGGGAAGCAACATGATGTCACCGTTGCCGCCCTGCCATCCGAACTTGACGTCGGATTTGACCTGTCGCCAACGGTTGGCCGTCGGCGTCGCGTACATGAACGAGGCGACCTGGTTCGTGAGCATGAGCGAGGGAATCTCCTCGTCGCCACGTGAAGCGGACTTCGGACTCGAGAACTTCTTTGCGAGTTTGATACAGTTTTTGATCATGCCGTCGGTCTTCGGTGCGTCCTTGTGGTCGCTGCCGACGACGACGGTCGGGTTCTTCGGATCACCCCGAAGCCACGGGTCGGTTCCGCCAGTGTACGCAGTGCGCGCTTCGCCCCAGTAGGATTCGAGGTCATTGTAGACGCCCGTCTCCTCCCAGGCGGTAATGTCCTGCTGTTTGTCGATCTTCTCGATGTAGTCGTAGAATTGACTCCACGTCGCGAGGTCCTTCTTCGGGTTGGTGACCCCCGCCTTCTTGAACGCTTGGACGTTGATACCAAGGTTGCTGCTCGTATGACGCTGGGCGCCGCCTGACCAGTATTTCCCGCGGAACTTCGCGGATTCGGTGTTCGCGCTCGTGAGGTTCTCCGGCAGGCCGTCCGTCTTGTCGAAGAACTGTTTGTGATTCGGTACCTTACCCTGGTTGTAGAACTTCAGGCCGAGTGCGCCACCCTCTGCGATGGCTGGGGGATTACCGGCGTTGACTGTCGAGGACAGTTTCGTCTTGATATCCCCATAGGAGACCGCCTGAAGGTTCACTTTGACGCTCCCGTTCTTCTTCTGGAAGTCCTTCATGGACTTCTGATAATGGTTTCGGATGTCCGAGTTCTCCGCGGCCATCCCTGAGATGAAGCTGATGGTATTCGACGCTTGTCCTCCGCCGCCGCTGTTGTTTCCGGCCGACCCCTCGTTTCCGGACTCGCTGCCGCTGCAACCAGCGAGTGCCCCAAGAGCGCCCGCCGCCGTCGCTCCGGCACCTTTCACAAAGGTTCGTCGCGTGGTCGATTCGTTGACACTGCCAACCTCTGGTTTGTCAGAGCTTGCCATACCATATAATGATGAAAAAGGGAAGACTTTAAGCTTTGCCTCAATTCTACCTAAATGACGGTTAACCATATTATTTCTAATGATGAATAAAATCGCCGACGAGAATTCAAGGGCGAACTCCCGCAATAAACATAAGAGCAGTGCTACACAGTATCAGTCATGACCGACGAAAGTAAGACATCGGTTGGGCCCGACGTTCGGGCGGTCTGCAACATCGTCCACTCGGCGCTCGGCCCCTTTGGGGCGAACAAATTGATAGTCGAGGCCGACGGAACGGTCACGACGACCTCGTCGGGGTCCGAAACGGTCGCACGGTTGAACGTGTCGAATCCCGCAGTCTCACTCCTCAAATCGACCGTCGCCGACTTCTCGAAGAAACACGGGGACGGAGCAGCCACCGTCGTCACCATCCTCGGAGGTCTCCTTCGGGAGGCGGACCGATTGATGGAGCAGGGATGTCACCCTACGGTCGTCGAGCGTGGGTACCGTGAGGCGATGGACGTCGCCGGAGAGTACCTGGAGCGACACGCCAGACCGCTCGGAGAGTTCGGCACGGCTGCCGTCGCACGAACTGCGCTAACGGGCACGCGTGACCCGAATACACGAGCGATGGTCGCCGAGTACGTCGCGGACGTTGTCGACGACCTCGCCGAGTCCGACCAGGAGTCGGTGACACGGTCGGTTAAGGTTGCCTCCCGAATCGGAGGCGCCCAGGCCGAGACGCAACTCGTCCCCGGCGTCGTTCTAGACCTCGACCCGGCCGGTGAGACGATGCCGCGGTCGTTCGATCAGGTCGGCGTCGCCGTCCTCACGACTACTGTCGACGTCCCCAACGTCGGCGGGACCGGATCCGCGAGCGAGACACGAATCCGCGTGGACTCCTTCGAGACGCGGGACGCCCTCGGCGAGCACGAACGAGCACGGTTCCGCGAGACGCTCGACGCGGCCGTTCGGTCCGGTTGTCGGGTCGTTTTTACCTCAATGGCGGTCAACGACCGGGTCGTAAACCTCCTCGCAAACCGGGGCGTTCTCGCCGTCCCGCAGGTCGAAACGGACGACCTCGGTCGAATCGCCCGCGCGACCGGCGCGACGGTCGTCCCGTCGCTCACGGACGTCTCCGCCGAGACGCTCGGGAAAGGCGATGTCGATGTGCGCCGTCACGCGGGAACCGACATGGTTCACGTCGAAGGGCGAACGAACCCGGTCTACACCCTCTTCTGTCGAGCACCCGACCCTCGCGCGGCCGACGAGTTCGAGGAATCTGTCGAACACGCACTCGACGCAGCGGCGAGCGCGCGCGAGAGTGCGACCGTCGTCCCCGGCGGCGGTGCCGCTATAATCGGGGCCTCTCGGGCCGTCAAAGAGCATGGTCGGTCGGTCTCGGGACGGGAACAGCTCGCCGTGGGGGCGTTCGCCGACGCCCTCACTACCGTCCCGCGAGCGCTCGCCCGGAACGGCGGCATGGACGGATGGGAGGCGGTCATCCGACTCGTCGTCGCACATACCGAAGGACGGGACGCTCATGGCGTCGACTCCATCCTCGGTGAAACGCGGGACGTACTCGCCGCCGACCCGCTCGTCGATCCTACGGACCAAACCCGGGCAGTACTGAACGCCGCGACGGACCTCGCCGTCCGGCTGGTGCGAATCAGCGAGCAACTAGCCGCCTCCGACCTCGGTAGCGATGAGAGCAGGATGACAGACGTCGGCGGCCCCGGTTCGAGTTCTAGGACGCGCTAGTCGTGTTCGAGCTCGGGCGAGAAGGACTCGAGATCCACGTTGGGATACAGGATCGTGTCGACGGTCAGTAGTTGCTCGGTACTCGACCGGGCGGTCTCGATCGCCTGCGAGAACACCCGGCGCGGTTCGACCACGCCAGCCTCCCACGCGTCGACAGCCTTCCCGGCGGTCAGGTCGAGGCCGAACGCGACGACCGATTCGTCGGCGTGCGCGTTCCGGAGCGTCGTCAGGGTGTCGAGCGGGTTGAGCCCGGCGTTCGCGCCGAGCAGTCGAAGGAAATCCTCGAGAGCATCGGCGAACGCCGCCACGGCGAGCTGTTCCCGACCGGCCACCGTTCGGGAGTACCGGCGCAAATCGTTCGCGACGGCGGCGGCAGGGGCGCCCGCGCCTGGAATCACTTGCCCGTCTATCGCCGCTATCGTGGTGACCTCGAGCGCCTTGGAAACGACGCGCTCGCGTTCGGTCGCTGCGGACGCCGTGTCGGCCGAGACGACGAGGGAGAACACGCCGCCGTCGCACTCATCGAAGAAGGTCCACTTCCCGTCCGATCGGACCGTCTCGCGCACGCGACCGGCGGTTCCGAGCACATCGGGCGTGAAATCGTCGACGTGCGAAACGACCGAGGCATCGGTTGCCCGCGCCACGCGGGCGACGTCGGACTTCGGATACGTAACTCGGTCGACGACCGCGATTCTCTCGCGCTCGAGGGCGTCTCGAACGTCGTCTTCGACTTCTTCGAGCGAGACGAACACCTCAACGCCGAGCGTGGCGAGGTGGTCGGCGAACGCCGCCCGACGATCGGCACGCGCCGTCCGTCGCTGTTCGAGGGCGGTCGGCGAGGAGAGCCGCGACTCTTCGAGCGGCGTCGCCGTCTCGCCGAAGGACACGTCGCTGTCCATTATCGCGACGGTCGCGTCCTCCAACGTTCCCTCGACTGCCGGCGTCCAATCGAACTCGGCGTTCGAGTCTTCATCCTCCTGGACGGGCGAGGGATGACGTTGGACGACGACACCGCGGTAGAGACACTCTTCGACGCCGGTGTCGGCGATGACGTCTACGTCGTCGGTGTCGAGCCACCGACCATCCGTCGCCTCGGCGAGTCCGACGACGGCGTCGGCCACCCGTTCAGCGTACCGGGACCGCGTCCCGTCGTCGAGGTCGACGGTCATCGCCGTGCTCGCCACCCGGCGGAGCAGGTCGTGGTCGTCGAGCGAACATTCCCGAGCCAGGTCGTCGAGCACCTCGCCGGCGCGATTCGCAGCCATCGCGTAGCCGACGACGACTGTGCTCGGATGGACGCCGTCCTCGACAAGGTCGAGACCGCGCTCAACGAGCGCGTCCGTGAGAACGAGCGTCGTCGCGGTCCCGTCACCGAGTCCCCGCTGCATCGAATCGACGGCGTCGACGAACAGTGCGGCGACCGGATCATTGAAGCTGTCACCACGTTCGATCGCGGCGAGAATCTGGTCAGCGTCCGCTGTGAGGACGACCTCCGGTTCGTCCTGGTAGTTGTAGGTCTCGACGAGTTTTTCCGAACCGTACGGACCGACGGTAGAGCGGACGAGCGATGCGATTCTGTCCGTCGTCCGGCGGACGTACGCGCGGGCCTCCTCGTCCTGGAGCGTCCACTCGTCCGTGTTGACGCCCTCAACAGCGGGGTCCTTGTTACCGATGTCCATCGTCGAGTTCTTGGTGGGTGGGTCGTATAAAAGTAATCCACCGACGAGGGATCAACGGACTCGGGATTTTGTCTCGGCGATGTCCCCGTAATACTTTTTCGCGCGATTCCGATCCGACTCCGAGAGCGCAACCAGCGGTTCGCGGACGGGACCGCCGTACCGCCCCGCGAGTTCGAGACCGTATTTCACGGCCGGGACGTTGTTCGCGGAGCCGAAGCGGTTGTTCGACCCCGTCTCCTGACGGAGGTCCTCGTAGGGTCGGACCAGGTCGCGAATTTCCTTCGCGCGAGCCAGGTCGCCCTCCTCGATCGCCTCCTGGAGGGCGAGGACCGTTTGCGGAACGAAGTTTCCGATGCCCGTGGTGAACCCTTCGGCACCCTCTATGTGGAAGGAGGGGGCGAACCGTTCGGCAATACCGTTGACCCAGACGATGTCACCAGGCGTCGTCCCGACGCCCCTGGAGAACGCCGCGATGTCGTTGACCGCGTACTTGACCGCGACCACGTTCTCGCGTTCGGAGAGGTCGCGGATGTGGTCGTGGGTGAGTTCGGCTCCCCGCTTGTAGAGGACGACACCGAGGTCCGTGTGGTCGGCGAGCGCTCGATAGTAGTCAAGGATGCCGTCCTCGTGGACATACGTGTGGCTGGGGTGCATCACCATGATGGCGTCGGCCCCTGCGTCGGCGTAGCGGTCGGCGAGCATCTTCGCGTTCTTGGTGCTCCCGCCGACGCCTCCGACGACCGACCCCGCTCCATCGAAGGCTTCGGTCGTCGTCTCGACCACGGCGACTCGCTCATCGTTCGAGAGGGAGTAGTACTCCCCGGTGTTACCGCAGGGGACGATTAGACGGGCACCGGCGTCCCTGACGTACTTGACGTTCACAGCGAGCTCGTCGTGAAGGACTGTCTCGCCGTCCTCGCTAAACGGCGTTGGGTTCGTGAAGGCGACGTCTCGGAGGTCCTCCTTCAAGGATTCGTAATCCATTGCTATCAATAAACGCATCATCTGGAAACCACTAAAAGACTTGCCTCCTACCAAGGCCACCCATGACGTTCGGACGCGAGGCGAGAATTAATAAAGAGATGCGTCAACGTACTGTACATGCGCGTTACCGATATGGAGGTCATCCCGGTCGCCCACCGGGAGCCCCGTCTCCGGAACTCGTGGGGCGGACACAGCGACATTTCGGCGCGAACACTCGTCCGTCTCACCACCGCGGACGGCGAAGTCGGCATCGGCGAAACGTACGGAGACCAGGGTGATGCCCTTGAAGACGCTCGTAGCCTCGTCGAAGGGATGAACCCCTTCGAGCGCAAGCCCCTCGAACTCCGACTCCAGGATCCGATGGTCTACGGCGCTATCGACACGGCTCTCCACGACCTCGTCGGCCGGGCCCTGGACGAGTCCGTCTACAATCTCCTCGGCGGGTGCGTCCGCGACGAGGTGGAGTTCTCGGGATACCTCTTCTACAAGCAGGAGGACGCCGATCCCGACTCGGCGGCCGTCGCCGGGTACGAGGTGATGTCGGCCGAGGACATGGTCCGCGAGGCGCGCGAGTTCGTCGACCTGGGCGGCTTCGACACGCTGAAAGTGAAAGGCGGCGTCCTCGAACCGGACGAGGAGATTCGCACGCTCAAGCTGCTGGCCGAGGAGTTCGGCCACGACACGCCGCTCCGTATCGACCCCAACGGTACGTGGAGCGTCGAGACGGCCGTCGACGTCGCCCGACGACTGTGGGACGCGGACCTCAACGTCCAGTTCCTCGAAGACCCCGTCCCGACACTGAACGCCCACAAGCGCCTGAAGGAGTACGTCGACTACCCCATCGCGACGAACATGTATGTGGTCGACTTCGACGAGATAGCGCCCGCGGTCCGACAGGAGGCAGTCGACGTCATCCTCTCGGACCACCACTACTGGGGCGGGCTCGCCGGGAACGTCGACCTCGACAAGGTCGCCCGCACCTTCGACCTCGGCGTCGGCATGCACTCGAACTCCCACCTCGGCGTCAGCATGGCGGCGATGGCCCACGTCGCAGCGGCGATGCCGACGATTCGGTACGCCTGCGACTCCCACTACCCGTGGATGGCCGACGACGTCATCGCGGACCCCTTCGAGTTCGAGAACGGCAGTCTCGCGCCCGAGGGACCCGGGCTCGGCGTCGAACTCGACGAGGACAAGCTCGAGCGCGCCCGCCGGAAGTACGAGGAGTCGGACCCGCTCGCGTACTCCTCGGTCGAGTCGATGGCGGCGGAGTACGCGGACGCGATGGAGGGCATCGGCCGGTCCGACTGGTTGCCGAACAAACCCCGGTGGTAATCCCGTGGTCGTAGGTTCGATACGCCATCTGAACGGGCAGGACGTGGCCATCGCGGTCGCGGCCGCGGCCAACAAGGGCGCCACCATCCTGATGGGGACCGTCATGGCCATCTACGTCGGTCGCATCGGGTCACCCCTCGACGTCGGCCTCGTGACGGCCACGTTCTTCTTCGGATTGATGGTGTTCTCGCCGGTGTGGGGCGCCATCGCCGACGTGACCGGCCGCAGGCGTGCGGTCCTCATCGTCTCGGCGGGGCTCGCGGCCCTCGCTGTCCTCCCGTTAACGTTTGTCGACGGCGTCGCGGGACCGCTCGGCCTCCGCACCCTGTTCGCCATCTTTGCGGCGGGGTTCCTGCCGGTGATGCTCACGGTCGTGAGCGAGCGCGGCGGCGACGGCGGGCGGGGGCGGGCGGTCGGCCTGTTCTCGAGCGCCGCAGCTGTCGGCTTCATGCTCGGCCAGTTCGTTTCCGGCGCGCTCATCGAGCTGTTCGCCCGCCCGACCGTCTACCTCCTGCTCGCCGGCTTTGCGGCCATCGTCGCCCTCGCCTGTCTCCTCGTCGAGGACCCGACTCCGGACCACGACAGGGAGGTCACTGTCCGGAACATCGCCCGGACCACGGTCGGCCGCCTTCTCCCGACGTCCGGCACCGACCACCTCCGGACGAACGGGCTCCAGTGGCTGTACGTCGCCTCGTTCCTCCGGAGCCTGACGGTCCTCGGGATAACGAGCCTGCTGCCCGTCTATCTCGTCTCGAACGTCGGCGTCTCGCCGTTTGTGATGGGCGTCCTCCTCGCCATCAACCCTGGCGTTCAGATCGTCGGCATGTACCTGATGGGCCGACTCGCCGACGACATCGGTCGGAAACAGCTCATCGTGGCTGGCCTCGTCGGGAGTGGGTTCTACTCGTTCCTCCTGGGATTCGCGACCCTCCCGGAGTCGATGCTCGTGCGCGCGCTCATCGCTGGGGCGGGCCTGTTCGCGCTGGGAACCGCGTTCTCCGCGCTCCAGACCGGTATCATTGCCTTCATCGGCGACGTCGCGCCGGTCGAACGCGAATCGGAGCTCATCGGCCTTCGGTCGACCGCCCGTGGACTTGGCGGGATGGTCGCGCCGCCGCTGTTCGGCATCTCGGCGATGCTCGTGGGCTTCGAGACAACGTTCATCGCCGCGAGTTCGCTCTCGTGGGCGGGCGCGGCCCTGGTAGGGTCCCGCGTCGCCGAGAGCCACGGTCCGCACGCCGTGCCCGCAGACGATTGACCGGAGTCGCTCGAGACGGTCAAAGGTCGATGGGCTCTTCTTCTGGCGCGAGGCGCTCGTTGAGTTCGTCCACGTCGAGTTCGAGACCCAGTCCGGGTTTCTCGGGGACGCGAATCCGCCCGTCGTCGATGAGCGGGTCGTCCGTGTGGAGGTCGTCCCACCAGTCGACGTCGCGGGCGTGGTACTCGAGCACAAACGCGTTCGGCACCGTCGCACAGGCGTGGACGCTCGCCATCGTTCCGATGGGGCTCGCGACGTTGTGCGGGGTCACCGGCACGTCGAAGGCGTCGGCGAGCGCGGCGATGCGCCGGAACTCCGCGAGGCCGCCGCACTTCTGGATGTCGGGCGCTGCTACGTCGATGGCGCCGTCGGTGAGGAACGGGACGAACTCCTCGACGCGCGTCAGGTTCTCGCCGGCGAGGATGGGGGTGCTCGTGCCCTCGGTGACGCGGCGGTGCGCGTCGGCGTTCTCGGGCGGCACTGGGTCCTCCAGCCACGCCAGGTCGTACGGTTCGAGCTTCCGGGCGATGCGGAGCGCCGTCTCCACCGAGAAGTTCCAGTGCAGGTCGAACGCGAGCAGCGGGTCGTTGCCGATGCGCTCGCGGACCGCCTCGACGATGTCCACCTTGTGCTGGACGGCGGCGTTCGAGAGGCGACGCGTCGCGGTGTCGGCCCCGCCCGCCGCGACGTCGAGGTCGAACTTCAGCGCGTCGAACCCCTCGTCGACGACCGCCTCGGCCGCAGCAGCGTAGGCCCCGGGGTCGTACGCCTCCTCGGACTTGCGGTCGCCGGCGTCGAGGTGTTCGCCCGCATGGCAGTCCGCGTAGATGCGGACCTCGTCGCGGTACTTCCCGCCGAGCAGTTGGTAGACCGGGAGGCCGGTCAGCTTGCCGACGAGGTCCCATAGCGCGGTCTCGATGCCTGACACCGCCGCCTGGGAGTAGCCGACCCCGCCCGCGAGCCCCGAGAGCAGTTGCGTCATGTGCTCGGCGAGTCGCTCGACGTCGTACGGATTCTCCCTGACGAGACCGGGCTCCAGGTAGTCCACGTGTTCACTGATTGGCCCGTTGAACGCCTCGCCGAGGCCGGTGACGCCGGCGTCGGTCTCGACGGTGATGAGGTTCCACGGGAAGTTACCGCCGACCACGTGGCAGTCGACCGCCGTGATCTCCACGTCGCGTTCCGGGTCACGGTGCATACCGTCGTCTCGGAGGTCGCGCCACTCGATACCGCCTTTCATCTCTGCGACCAGGTGGTGGTACTTCGAGTCCGCCATCGTCATGCGCATCTCTACCATGATACAAATAGTTACGCGTTGCCGCGACCCAGGACACCCGTCCCAGGCGGAACAGTTTTATCGTTCTCGGCGGACAGAACGCCCATGGCGTAGCGAACCATACTGGTTCTCAGAGCAGGCACGCACGGAATACCCATCGAGCAGTACGCCGAGGCGATTCGAGAGCGACTCCGAGACTACGAGGTCGAACTCGCTCGCACGCGGACGGAGGAACCTCGAGAAGATTTTCAACGCGACCGTCGTCACAAGCAGGGTCATCGACGAAGAACTCCTCGAGCATGCAGACGACCTGCAACTGTTCGCCTGCTACTCGGCCGGCTACGAGCACCTGCCCCTGGACGAACTCGAAGCGCGCGGCATCGCGGTCACGAACGGGTCGGGTATCCATGGCCCGAACATGGCCGAACAGGTCGTCGGGAACCTGCTCGTGTTCTCCCGGCGCTTCGACGAGGGGTGGCGCCGCCAGCGCGACCGCCGATGGCAGCACTACCAGGCCCACGAACTCATGGGGTCGACGGTCACAGTCGTCGGCCTCGGGGCCATCGGCCGAGCCGTCGTCGACCGCCTCGAACCGTTCGGCGTGCGGACTATCGGCGTCCGCTACACGCCGGAGAAGGGCGGGCCAACCGATGAGGTGGTGGGCTTTGAGGACGCCGACTTCGAGGCGGCGCTCGCCGAGACGGACTACATCGTGCTCGCGTGCCCGCTGACCGAGACGACGGTGGGACTGCTGGGCGAGGCGGAGTTCGAGACCCTCCCGCCGGACACCGTGGTGGTCAACGTCGCCCGCGGGCCAGTCGTCGACACCGACGCGCTGCTCGACGCCCTCCACAACAGCGAGCTCCGCGGCGCGGCGCTGGACGTGACCGACCCCGAACCCATCCCGGAGGACCACCCGCTCTGGAACTTCGAGAACGTCCACATCACGCCACACATGGCGGGTCACACGCCGGAGTACTACGACCGCAGCGCGGACATCCTCGCGCGGAACGTCGAGCGCTTCGAGGAGACGGGCGAGTTCGCCGTCCTGGAGAACCAGGTCGCCGGACCGGAGTGAGACGCCGGAAGTTCGAATGAGGTCGTGATCGACGTCGACCGCCCGGAGCGAAAGCGGGTCAAGGCGTTCGCGGACGTTCCGGCGGCGGTCGTCGCCGAGGTGCGGCGGGATCGAGCGCGCTGTATAGCGCCGTGAACCACGTCGCCGGCGACCCGACTGTGCTCGGGACGGCGGTGACCGTCCACTCCCCGGCGGGCGACAACCTGATGATCCACCGAGCGCTGCAGGTCGCGACAGCGGGCGATGTCCTCGTGGTCGACGCCGGCGGCTACACCGACAGCGCCGTCTGGGGCGAACTCATGTCGACGTCCGCGCGGCCCCACGGGTTCGGCGGGACGGTCGTCGACGGCGCCGTGCGAGACCTTCGTGATATCGACGAACTCGGGATCCCATTTAGGCGCGAGCGGTGACCCCCTCGGGGTCGCGCAAGGCGGTTCCTGGGTCCGTCAACGTCCCCGTCATCTGCGGGGCGTGACCGTCTCCCCCGGCGACGTCATCGTCGGCGACACCGCGGGTGTCGCCGTCGTGCCGCAGGCGGACGCCGAGACCGTCGCCGAGGCGGTAGCGGCGAAGCCCGAGACCGAGGCGGATCTACGCGAGCGCGTCGCTGACGGCGAGTACCTCTTCGACGCACTGGACCTCGACGACCGGCACCGGGAACTAGACATCGAAGAGCGGTGAGCGAGCCCGGGCCACGCCGTCGGGCCGGCGACGGAGTGCGGGCGAACGACCGCCATCGGATCGCGGAAGCGGCCCGGCGGTCCTACCGGGACGGGTCGAGCAGCTCGACCGGGTGGGTGACGTCGCGGCCGAACAGCGTCTCCATCTGCTCGGTGCACGACGTCCCGCTCGCCACGAGCGTCCGGTCGCGCTCGTTGGCGAACTCCGCCTCAAGGTCCGACCCGACGTCCACGCTCAGCTCGTAATACTCGCTCTTGTAGCCGAAGCTGCCGGCCATGCCGCAGCACTCGACGTCGGAGGTGACGACGTCGAACCCGACGTCCGAGAGCACGGCCTCCGTGTACACCGCGAGACCGAGGGTCCGCTGCTGGCAGTGGCTGTGGTACGCGACGGAACCGCCCGGGTCGGCGAGCGCGTCGCCGTCGGCGCCGTTGTGCAATAGGCCGTAGATGTACTCCATGACCTCGTAACTGTTCTCGCGGACGCGTTCGTGGACGTCGTCGTCGACCAGTTTCCCGTACTCGCGCTGGAACATCGCGATGTCGCTCGGTTCGACGACGACAATGTCGAAGTCGGCGTCGAGGTATGGGTGCAGGTCGTCGGCGACGGCCGTCGCCCGCTCGGTCGCCGTCGCGATCATCCCCTGGGACAGCGGGGCCCGCCCGCTTTCTGCGGGCGCCGCCAGTTCGACGTGGACGCCTAGCGCCTCGAGCGTCCGGACCGCGGCCTTCCCGCGGTCGACCAGCACGTAGTTCGTGTAGGTGTCCGGATAGAGGACGACCTTGCGGTCCGCAGTGACGTTCGGGGCACGCGGCCGGCGGCTCTCGAACCAGTCGACGAGCGTGTCGCGCTCGAACGTCGGGAGGTCTCGCCGCCGGTCGATGCCCAAGTATCGATCCATCGCCGTGCGAACCGGCCCGAGGTCCACGAGCCAGTTCGACAGGGGCGCGGTCGCGCTCCCGAGTTTCGCGAGCGTCTCGAAGTTCCCGAACACGCGCTTCTGGATGTCGAGGCCGCCCGACTCGGCGTCGGGCGTCAGCCCCTCCACGAGGAAGTCGAACTTCCCGGGGTCGTTCGCGCGGTTGAGCCGGTCGCGGACGGCCGTGTTTATCCACGGGATGTCTATTTTCACCGGGCAGGCGTTGACGCAGCGAGAACAGCCGGTACAGAGGTCGTTGAAGCCGGCCGCAGTGTCCTGGCCGTGGACACCCGCCTCCCAGCCGGTCGCGATGCCACCAGTGTAGGTCTCGCCGCCGAACGCGTGACCGCCGACGTGCTGGAAGTTGCCACAGGAGTTCGCGCAGGCGCCACACCGGATGCAGTACAGCGTCTCCCGGAGCTGGTCGTCCTCGCGCATCGCGAATCGGCCGTTGTCCACGAGGACGAGGTGGAACTCCCGGTCGCGCTCGCCGGAGCCGATCGGCTCGTCCGGGCGGTCGAAGTCGATGGTGGGCGAGTCGACCGGCGGCGTGAGCATCGTCACGTACTGCGAGATGTCCTGGCCGGTCGCCGTCTTCGAGATGAGTTCCACGAACGGCTGGAGTCGCTCGGCGTCGGGAATGATCTTCTCGACGCCCGCGACGGCGACGTGCGTGTCGGGCGTGACGGCGCACTTCCGGGCGTTACCCTCGTTCGTGACGAGGGCGATGGTGCCCGAATCCGCGAGGATGAAGTTCGCACCGGTCATCCCGACGTCCGCCGCGCGAATCCGCTCCCCGAGGTAGTCCCGGGCGAACGCGGTGAGTTCCTCCGCGGTCTCGAAGGGTTCGTCCGGGTCGAAGTACTCGTTGAACAGGGCCGCGACGTCGTCTCTGGACTTGTGGAGCGACGGGCCGACGAGGTGGGAGGGACCCTCGTCGGCGACCTGCAGGACGAACTCCCCGAGATCGGTCTCGAAGACGTCGACGCCGACGTCCGCGAGGTGCTCGTTGATCTTGAGTTCCTCGGAGGTCATCGACTTGCTCTTCACGAGCGTCTCCGCGTTCTCGGACTCGACGACCTCCTCGATGTAGCGGTTGGCGTCGGCGGCGTCGGCGGCGAAGTAGAGGTTCCCGCCGTTCGCCTCGACGCTTTCGCGGAGGCGGTCGATGAGGGTGGGGAGGTTCTCGATGGCCTCCGCCTTGATGGCGCGGGCCTCGGTCCGGAGGTCCTCGAACTCGTCGAAGCGCTCGATGGCGTCGTACCGTTCCGCGTTGAACACCGACGTGTTCGCCTGGACGGCGTCGCCCTCGGTCTCGAGCAGGTGGCGAATCTCCTCGGCCTTCTGCCGGTGCGTTCGACCCGTACTCATTGGTCGGTGAGGAGCACGACGCGGACGGTCTTCGGCCCGTGGACGCCTTCGACCAGGGCGCCCATGTCGCCGGTCGAACTGACGCCGGTCGCGAACACGGCGGACCTCCCGGCGGCGAATCGCCCCGAGAGGTGGTCCATCGCGGCCTCGACGTTCGGAACGACGTCGCTCTCCCGGACGACGGCGACGTGGGTCGGCGGGTAGAGGCTAATCGGTTCGTTGCCCGCAGAGTTCGATTCGATGACGAGCGACCCGT
The DNA here is from genome assembly GCF_054177595.1 of Haladaptatus ordinarius. NCBI lineage: Archaea > Methanobacteriati > Methanobacteriota > Halobacteria > Halobacteriales > Haladaptataceae > Haladaptatus > Haladaptatus ordinarius. Next base: position 43,574 of record NZ_JBPEHH010000011.1, read on the forward strand.
ACTCGGCTATCGCCCGTCCGACGGGGGTGACGCCCGTCGCGGCGTTCTTGAGTTGTCGCGGCGTGGGCTCAAGCGTGACCGGCGTGTCCTCAAGCGAGACGTCGTATCCCTCAAGCAGTGCGCCAACGGCGGGTTCTTCGACGACATCGTCGAGCACGTTGGCGAACTCGGTGCGGTCGGTGCGCCGACAGTCGACGTCAAGGTTGGAGAGCGACGATTCGAAAGTCGACAGGGTGTTGGTCGACATAGCCGCCAGTTGACCGAGGAACCCGATAAGTGTTGTCCATACGGACATCCCCGCGACGGATGGGCTTTTTCGCGGCGTCGCCGCTCGTCGACCAAGAACGGGAATGCGGTAAGCGGTGGGGTCGCGGCGAATCCCATCTGACCGGTCCGAGCGACGTCGCTACCGATTCTGGGTGATGTTGTCGCCCGTCCGGTCGTCGAAGACGTGGCCCTTGCTCATGTCCACGGTGAGGGTGACGACGTCGCCGACGGACGCTTCGCTGTCGGGCGAGACGCGGGCGCTTATCTCGGACTCGTCCTCGAACGGGTCGACGGTAAGGAACTTGTCCGACCCCATCGGCTCGACGACCTTGACCGTGGCATCGAAGGTGTTCGCCTCCTCGACGGATATCGTCTGGACCTCCGAGGCGTCGTGGAGGTCCTCCGGTCGAACCCCAAAGGTGACGTCGTCGAGGTCACCTGTGTATCCGTTGAGTTCTCGCCCGACGTCGTCGGGCAGTTCGAGGTCCATGGTCTCGCGTCGGACGCGGTAGCCGTCGCCGGTGTCGACGAGGTCGACATCCATGAAATTCATCGGCGGTTCGCCGATGAACCCGGCTACGAAGCGGTTCGTCGGGTGGTCGTAGAGCTTCTGGGGCGCGCCGATCTGCTGGAGTTCGCCGTCGTTCAGCACGACGACGCGGTCGCCGAGGGTCATCGCCTCGGCCTGGTCGTGGGTCACGTAGATGGTCGTCTTTCCGACGCGCTGGTGAATCTCGTTCAGTTCGGTGCGCATCTGGACGCGGAGCTTCGCGTCGAGATTCGACAGCGGCTCGTCCATCAGGAAAACCGACGGTTCGCGGACGATGGCACGACCGAGGGCCACGCGCTGTTGCTGGCCACCCGAGAGCTGTGACGGTTTCCGGTCGAGCAAGTCATCGATTTCGAGCAGTTGAGCGGCCTCCTCGACGCGTTCGTCGATTTCGGTCTCCGGGTAGTTCCGAATCCGGAGCGGGAACGACATGTTCTTGCGGACCGTCATGTGCGGGTAGAGCGCGTAGTTCTGGAACACCATCGCGATGCCGCGCTCGCGCGGGTCGAGTCCGGTGACGTCCTCGTCCTCGATGATAATTCGCCCCTCCGTGGGCGTCTCGAGGCCCGCGACGGTCCGCAGCGTCGTCGTCTTACCGCATCCGGACGGTCCGACGAAGACGAGGAACTCGCCGCGTCGAACGTCGATGTTGACGTCCTCCACGGCGACGACGTCGTCGCCGTTTTGGTCCTGAAAGACTTTCGTGAAGCCGTCGATCTGGACGTTGATGTCTTCGTCGCCTGTGCTGTCGGTCGGAGCCGAAACGTCGGCCGTTGGGGAATTTGATTCGCTCATGGGTTGTCTCTCCGAGTGTTCATTCTTTCAGTGCGCCGGCCGTCAGTCCGCTCACGATGTATCGCTGGAAGAACAACACGATGAGCATCGTTGGCACGATCGCGACCATGCTCGCGGCGGCGAGTCCGGCCCACTGGACGGAGACGTCACCGACGAACTTGTACACCGCCACCGAAATGGGCATCGACGCGAGGTCGGTCGTGACGATGAGCGAGAAGAGGAACTCACGCCACGAGTACAGGAACGTCAGGATCGAGCACGCCGCCACGCCCGGTGCCGCAAGCGGCAGCGCGATCTTTCGGAACGCCTGGAACTTCGTACAGCCGTCCACGCGCGCGGACTCGTCGAGGTCCGGTGGAATGGACATGAAGAAGTTCCGCATGATGTAGATCATCAGCGGCAGCCAGAGGTACACCTGCGCGATGATGATGCCGGGCAGGCTGTTGAGCAGCCCCAGCCACGCCATTATCTGATAGTACGGGACGATGAGCCCGATCGGCGGAAACAGCCGCGAGAACAACACGCCGATGAAGATGATGTTGTCACCGGGGAACCGGAACCGACTGAACGCGTAGCCCGCCGGCGTCGCGAGTAGCATCACGACCGCCGTGGTGGTGCTCGAGATAATGAGGCTGTTCACCAGCGCCCGCCAGTACTGCTGTTCGATGAGGACGTTGTAGTAGGTCGAGAGCGTCGGATCCCGGGGGAAGTACGACAGGTTGTAGACCGCGTCGTTCGTCTTCAGCGAGGTTATGAACTCCCAGAAGAGCGGGACGACGACGGTGAGTACCGCGACCCCGAGCACGAGGTGGACAACGTACTTGCTCTCGATGACGTCCCAGAACCGCTGTCTGGTCTCGTAGTTGATTCGTTCGTGGCCTTCGTCGATCATGCTCATTCGTCTTGCACACCTCCCATGACCTTCGTCACGTAGAAGGTAGCCACGCCGAGCGAGATCAGGATGATGAACACCGCGATCGCGGAGGCGTAGCCGTAGTTGAAGTTGACCATGCCGGTCCGGTAGATGTAGATGCTGAACACTGTCGTACGCGTCCCGGGGCCGCCGCGGGTCATCGGGAAGATAACGGCGAACGCGCGGAACGCGAACATCCAGTTGATCAGCGCGACGATCGCGATGTACGGTCGCAGGTACGGAAGGGTGATAGCACGGAACGTCTGGAACGTCGTCGCGCCGTCGACCTTCGCGGCGTCGTACATGTGCTGGGGGATAGACTGCAGTCCCGCCAGCAACACGATCATCGCGAACGGCATTCGCGCCCACGCGTCGGTCAGCGTCACCAGCGCCATCGCGAGGTTCTGGTGGGCGAGCCACGCGTAGGGTTGGCTGATGATGCCGAGGTCGGTCAGAACCATGTTGATGAAGCCCAGCTGGTTGCCCGTGAATATCCACTTCCAGATGAGGGCGACGACCGCCAGCGGAATCGCCCACGAGAACATCAGGACGGTGGAGTAGGCGTTTCGCAGTCGCTGATTCGTGATGTGGTTGATCGCGAGTGCGATGGCCAAGCCGCTGCCCAAACTAACTGTGAGCGACCCGAACGAGTACACTAGCGTGTGTCGGAAGTAGGTCCAGAACTCCGCCTTTTCGAACATGCTGGCGTAGTTCTCCAGCCCGATGAACCGACTCGGGACGCCCGGGATAGTCAAGTAGAACGACTGTTTGATCAGCTGGACAACCGGGTAGATGAAGATGGCCGTGATGACCAGTAACGCCGGCCCTAGCAGGACGAGGAGGATGTGGTCGTTTACGACTTGTGAAACCCGAGACCGAATCTCCTCGTACCTCGTCTCGGGGTCGGTGAAGGTCGTCTCTGTTTGGTGTGACATAGTGGGAAAGGAGTGTTAGCCGATTACTGGCCGGTGACAGTGTTGATGAAGTCCTGGGCGTTGTCGAGCGCCTTCTTGGCGGAGATGTCGCCGGCGATGGCCTTCTGACATTCCTGGCTGACCCGCTGCTTGATTGGGCGTTCCTGGGGGAACACTTCCGACTTGTTGAGCTTCATCTGCTTGCCACGGATGTCTGCGAACGCTGAAGCACCCGTCTGTGACGCCTCGTCGTAGACCTTGTTCACATAGCTCTGGTTGCCCTCGACGACGAATTCGAACCAAGCTGACGGGTGGCTGAACCGCGCATCTAGGTAGAGCATCGCCGCGAGTTTCTCACCCGTACTTGCGTTCGAATTGACGGAGACCCCGGCCGGCGACGCGATGCCTGCGCGCGTCGGTTTCGGTACGTCCTTGCCACCTTTCGGGCTAAGCGTAGGCCGGTACTGGTCGCCTTTCTTGTACTTCTCCAGTGCTTTCGGCACCAGGTCACCGAAGACCGGAACCATCGCGAACTGGCCGGACAGGAACCCGTCGGCGAGGTCACCTTGGCCGTAGTTGACGACCTCGTTGGGAACCCAACCCTTCTCGCGCCACTTGACCATCTTCCCGAGGGCGGTGTGGCCCGCCTTGGTATTGACCTTCACCTTACCATCGCTGTTGGCGAACGATCCACCGGCCTGATAGAACAATTTCATGAAGTCGCGAAGCGTATAGACACGGGAGGAACCGCGGTACGCCCACGCGTACGTCCCCGTCCCCTCGAACGCCTTCATCGCCGTCTCGAGGTCGTCCCAGGACCACGACCCGTCCATGATCTTCTTGATAGTCGCGTCGTCGACGCCCTGCTCCTTCAAGAGGTCCGGGCGAGTGTGGACGAGACTTCCCTCTAGAATGTTCGGCCCGGCGTAGAGGTGGTTGTTGTAGTTGAATGTCTGCTTCGCCACCGGTTGGACCGGGTCCCACATCGCGTCGTCGCCCATCAACGGGTCGATCGGCTGGAGGTGCTCGCCGGCAACGAACGATGAGAGCGAGTCAGTGATGACCACGGAGAACATCTGGGGTTTGGCCTTGTCGGCCTGGAGGAACGCTGTCTCCTTCGGAATGGCCTGGTCGACGACGATCTCAAGTGGGTCAAGCTCGATACCCGTCTGCGACTCGAACATCGCGTGTGTCGCGGCCGTCGCGGGGTCGTATTTCAACGACCCGAAATTGAGAATCTGGATCTTGTCGACGTCACCGGCGGCCGTGTCCTTCCAGCCTTCGGGGGGCGTCCACGGCTGGCTCTTGATGGCGCCGCTTTTCTTCCAGGCATTGGCGCTAGCTTGCTTGCTCTCCGGCGGAACCTGCTTGCGCTTTTCGAGCGGCCACTCGTCAAGCGACGTCATGCGACGCTTCTTCCAGCCATCCGTGAAGCCGATTTTCTTCGCCTGTTCCGTGAAATCGCTAGACTGGTCACCGCCGATACAACCGGCGAGGCCCGCAGCCCCAACGACGCCCGTAGCTTTCAACAAGTCTCTGCGGTCGAATGACTCACTACCGTTTGGCATGTGAATTGATAACTCATTTTGGGAAATTTATATCTAACTATTAAGGCAATAATTTCTATAATTAGAGTTAATTAAGTTAGGGTGTTTCAGCGTTCTATTATACTAGCGTCGTAAAAGTATTCGAGGGCGCCAATGCGGTATGAATGGGGAGTAAAACGAGCGCCGGGGATCGGTCACTCCTGCGTCCGCCGGTTCCGGACGGCCGTCGTGGCGACCTCGATGGCGTCGACCATGCTCTGAGGCGAGGCGATTCCCTGACCTGCGATGTCGAACGCCGTCCCATGGTCGACACTCGTCCGGACGATAGGCAGACCAATGGTCATGTTCACGCCGCTGACCTCGCCACCCTCGCTGAACCCGAGGAGCTTGATGGGGATGTGGCCCTGGTCGTGGTACATCGAAACGACGCAGTCGTAGTCGCCCCGTGCTGCATGCACGTAGACCGTATCGGAAGATCCGGGCCCTTCCACGTCGATGCCCTCGTCGCGGGCGCGCTCGACGGCCGGCGCAATTTCCGCCAAGTCCTCGTCACCGAGGAGTCCGCCGTCGCTCGCATGGGGATTCAGACCCGCGACGGCGATGGTCGGGTCCTCGAGACCGAGGTCCCGGAGCCCCTCCCGGGTGACGCGAATCGTTTCGAGGACGTTCTCCGTGGTGACGAGGTCGCAGGCCTCGCGGAGCGGAACGTGCGTGCTGACGTGCGTGACCCGGAGGTGCTCCTCGATGAGCATCATCGAGTAGTTGTCGACCCCCGTCCGTGCCGCGAGCAGTCCCGTGTGCCCGGCGTGTTCACTCCCGGCCTTCCGCGTCGCCTGTTTGTTTATGGGTGCGGTGACCATGCCGTCGATGTCGCCGTTGATCGCGAGGTCGATCGCTCGCTCGATGTATTCGAGACTCGCACTCCCGTACTCTTCCCGGAGGTCACCCCAGTCGTGGTTTGCCGAATCGACGTTGTCGAGGTCGATAACGTCGATGACGCCCGCCTCGAACCGGGCTTCGGTGACGTCGTCTATGGCGTTGACCGCGAGGTCGGCGTCGCAGGCCCGCGCAGCTTTTCGCATCACGTCCGCGTCGCCGACGACGAGGACGTCGGCGATATCGCGGGCAGTCTCGTAGGCTCCGACTGAAACCTCGGCGCCGATTCCAGACGGATCGCCCATCGTGATTCCGAGGCGCGGGCGACGGCCACTCATGAGTCGCCCTCCTCGGTCCAGGGAGGCGTCTGGCGCGCCGGGGCGAACACTTCGATACCGACGACGGCGTCGTCACCACGATTCTCGGCCGCGTGCGGCTCGTCCGCGGGAATCACGTACGCGTCGTCGGCCTCAACGATGCGCTCCTCACCGCCGACGGTGAAGACGAGTTCGCCCTCGTTCACGAACCCGAGTTGCTCGTGTTCGTGGCTGTGAGTCTCCACGCCGGCACCCGGTTCGATTCGGAAGTGCTGGACGCTCGCCCGGTCACCCGCGGCGAGTTGCGCAAGGTGGACGCCGTCGGGGTTCTCGACGGCATCGCGTGCATCGTAGGAATCGATTTCCATACGGCCATGTTTGCAGAGAGTCCCTTATCACTTGCTCCCCTGTGGGATTCGCCGGAGGTACTCCAACGCGTCGACGACGGTGGAGTCCTCTCCGAACGCCCCTGCCTTTGTCACGACGGGCGTCCCGTCGGCACGCCCACCGCGAACCTCGCCTCCAGGGACGCCGACGGCGATCTCCTCGCCGCGGAGTGCGATTCCGCCCGCTTCGAGTTCGCCGAGGACGGCTTTCGCGACAGCCCCTCCGGTCAGAAATAGTCCGCGTGGTTCGCGCTCCGCCCAGACGTGCACGGCGGCCGTGCCGAGCGCGGCGGTCACCCGCTCGCGGGCCGCCCGCTCGGAGACGTCGACCTGGCTCGCCGACTGGAGCGTCGCTTCGACGTCGCTCCGGGCGCGCGCCGACGCGAGAACGACGGCCGGTTCCGTCTCGAACCGTTCGAGGCACTCCTCGGCCGCGGTCGTCCCGGCCTCGGCGGGGGCTCGGACGGCCATAGCACCGTCGAGGTCGACGATCTGACGCTCGGAAAGCTCGGCCAGCTGGGTCAACGTCTTGGGGTTCACGCTTCCCGCGACGCCGAAAGCGGTACCCGTCGGGTCGGCGGCGACGGTGGGTCGCTCGGCCGTCGGAACGCCGGGAAGACGGACGCGTTCGGCGAGGCCGGCGCTGCCGACCAACAGGACATCACCGTCGTGGTCGCGTGCGGCCTCGGCGACGACGTCGAGGTGTGCGTCGTGGACGGCGTCGAGCGCGACGATTCGACGGGCGTCCGCCGCGTCGGCGTCCGTCGAACCGTCGTCTTCCCGTGAGAGCGCTTCGACCGCAGTCCGGGAGGCGACGCGTTCGACGTCCGCGTGGACGATGGGGTCGTCAATCTGCGTCCCGAGGAGGCCGGGCAGGTGCGAGGTCTCGATGGGACTGTCCGGGTCGTTTCCCGCCTCGGTGTCCGTGACGAGTTCGCCGCCGACGAGGTGGTGGCCGCACGCGGTCACGCGGTCGTTCGAGGGGAACGCCGGCGCGACGGCGGCGGCGTCCGCCTCCATCGCGTCGTAGGCGGCGACGATTTCGGCGCCGAGGTTCCCGCGGAGCGTCGAGTCGACCTTCTTGTAGACGACCGCCGCCGCCGTCGACGCGACGACGTCCCGGACTCTCACGGCTGCCTCGTCGCGCCCGACGTAGCGCGAGTCGGTGTCGACGACGAGGACCGCCGCGTCGGGCGCGTCGAAGTCGGGGTCAATGCGGACGACCGTCTCATAGCCCCGCGCAGCGAATGAATGGCCCGTGTCGGTCCCGCCGGTCAAGTCGTCGGCGACGACGAGGGTGCGGTTAGTGGTCATCGAAGTGGAAGTCGAAGTCGCCCGCCTCGTCGAAGGACAGCCGTTCACGTTCGCCGACGGTGACGTCCTCCCGCGATTCGAGTTCGTCTGCGACGGGGTCGGAGACGTAGAGGTTGTCGGGCTCCAGGGTGTTCGCGATGTAGCCGACGCGAAGATCGGTCGGATCGCGGACGCCAGTCATGGAGGCGGCGAGGACGAGCAACGTTCGGTCGCAAGGGGCGACGATGGGGATGCGCGCCCGGGCAGGTTCGCCGCTCGTGACGATGTTCATGTACACGTCCTCGAGATTCAGGTCGGCGACGAGGTCCTCGTGGACGAAGTCGGCGAGCCCCATCCCGATGCCGTTGCCGTGCGAGGCCTTCGTGATGCCGCGGACCGCGATGAGCGTGACGTCCGGCACCTCCGGCTCCGGTTCGTCGCCGAACATGTACCTACCGACCGTGTTCGTGTCCAGCCCAGTGCCCGAGATATCCTTCCCGATTTTGTCGACGACGAGAAGGTCGAGACGATCGACCGGAAGGTCAGGGAACAGTTCGCGCGAGCGGTCGAGGAGTTCCGACTCTTGCTTGGGAATGTCCTCGACCGGCACTCCTTCGATGATCGCCGCGCGGTCGTTCGCGTTTTCGACGAGAGCGATACCGCCCACGACGGGGGCCTTCTCGAAGATAATTCCCGCCCGTTCGGGGATGACTGTTCCCAAGTCGCGGTTCAGCGCCTCGTTGTGCATCACCTCGGCCCCGCGTTGCTTCCCGAGACCGACGACTGCCATCTTCGTGAGGCCGCTCTCGACATCACCCCGGAAGTCCGTGTGAAGTTTCACCCGATTCGCGAGCAGAACCGCATCCGCGTCGAGTGCGACCGTCGAGACCGGTACGGGCCACCCCTCGTCATCTTCGGTGACCATATCGGTGTCCATGGCGGCGCGAATCTCGCAGCCGAGTCGTTCCTCGGTGATGTCGTAGGAGGCGAGGACCTCGCGCTGGCCCTCGGGGGTGGCGCCGCCGTGGCTCCCCATCGCAGGAATCACAAACGGGTCGAACCCCCGCTCGTCGAGTTCGGCGACGGTGGCCTCCAGCAGTTCGGGCATGTCGTGGATTCCCCGGCTCCCGGCGGTGATCGCGACTTCCGCGCCCGCCTCAAGGTCATCGAACGCCGGAATGTCGCCGACGGCCGCTCGCGTCGCCGCCGACACGTCGGCTATCCGGGGCGGGTCCCGATGGCGTCTGGCGTGGGCGAACTGCGGAAACTGCTCTACCGTCACGTCGTTGACGCTCTCGAGCCGTTCCGGGCTGGGGATGTCGAGGGTCACCATGACTTATTCTCGCTCGCCGGCCGCCTTAGTTCTGTCTTCGGTCGACGAGGTGTACTTGCGCTGTACGCCGGAATCGGTAGACGACACGTTGACTCCGGTGCTCCTGTCTGCCGCTGCACGGCGCGACCAAAATTACGCCGGGCGAGGGAGGCCCGGGCGTCCCGGTCCTTCGGGTGAGACGGTCGTCCCCACCGTGTTACTTCATGACATAAGAACTTTATAAGGTGTCTGCAGTGGTTAGTTACATGCGTTACTACCAGTTGGCCCGCGGTGCTGAGGGACACCTCGTCGCAGAGACGGACGACCGGTATTACGACCTGAGCTCCGTGAAGGCGGAACTATCGGGGTTCGACGACCTCTTGCGCACTGCGGCCGTCATGGAGACGACCGCCGACGAAGTGGCCGCGAGGCTCGTCGAGTCCGCCCCGACGGTCGATCCCGACGAAGTGGCCACGAATCGCGGCCTCCCATTCGCCCCCGACGAGGTGTGGGCGGCCGGCGTCACCTACGAGATCAGCGAGCAGGCCCGGAAAGAAGAGAGCGGGATGCCCGACATGTATCTCGATGTCTATCAGGCCGAGCGCCCCGAAATCTTCTTCAAAGCCACGCCGTCGCGGACCGTCGGTCCGGGCGAGGCCATCGGTGTCCGCGAGGATTCCCAGTGGAACGTTCCTGAACCGGAACTGGGAATCGTCCTCTACCAGGGTGACGTCGTTGGGTACACCATCGGTAACGACGTGAGTAGCCGCGACATAGAAGGAACGAACCCGCTCTACCTTCCGCAGGCGAAGGTCTACGATCGATGTGCAGCCGTCGGGCCGGCGGTAGCGAGTCCGAACACGGTCGGGGACCCTCAGGACCTCGCGATGTCGATGACCATCGAACGCGCCGGCGAGACGTGCTTCTCAGGTGAGACGTCCACCGACGAGATGATCCGGTCCTGTGAGGAGCTCACCCGCCACTACACGCGGCACAACGCGGTCCCCGAACTCGCCGTTCTGATGACCGGGACGTCGATCGTCCCGGCGGACGACTTCAACCTGCAGGAGGGCGACACGGTCACGATAGACATCGAGTCGATCGGAACGCTGTCGAACCCCGTCGTCCAGGTGTGAAACGTCGATGCCGAGAGCGGCGGTTCGACCCACTCAGTAGTTGTCGTAGACGGTTTTCTCGATGGTGTAGAACTCGAGACCCGCGTCGCCCTGTTCGCGCCACGACTCGCTAGAGGAGCGTTTGAACCCGCCGAACGGAACGTGAAGCTCGAGGCCCGTCGTCTTCTCGTTGACCTTCACGACGCCCGCCTCGGCCTCCTCGACGAAGCGGTTCGCCTCCGAGTGGTCCTGGGTGACGATGCTCGCGGAGAGCCCGTACTTGACGTCGTTGCAGACGTTCACCGCCTCCTCGAAGTCGGAGACCTCGACGACTGCCAGCACCGGACCGAAGACCTCCTCCTGGGCGATGCGGTAGTCAGATTCGACGTCGGTGAAGACCGTCGGCTCGACGAAGTAGCCGTCACCGAAGCGGTCGCCCTCGGGCGTTCCACCGCCTGTCGACAGGGTCGCTCCTTCCTTCTCGGCGACCTCGATGTAATCGAGGGTGCTATCGAGTTCGTCAGCGCTGATCTGCGGACCCATCTCGTACTCGTCGCCCGGACCGACGTCAATGGACTCGGCCCGGTCGACGACGGCTTCGACGAAGTCGTCGTGGACGTCCTCATGGACGATGGCACGGGAACACGCCGTACAGGCCTGTCCGGTCACGCCGAAGGCGCCCGCGGCGACGATGTCTGCGGCTTCCTCGACGTCCGCGGACGCCGAGACCAGCGTCGGATTCTTGCCGCCCATCTCCGTCTGGACGCGCTTCTGGCTGTCGGCGGCGGTGTCATAGACGTAGTTGCCGACCTCGCCGCTCCCCGTGAACGAGACGGCGTCGACATCCTCGTGGGACGCGATTTCGTCGCCGACTTCACCGCCAGGACCGGTGACGAGGTTCGCGACGCCGTCCGGGATGCCGGCCTCGTCGAGCGCCTCGAAGATACCGAGCGCGACGCCGGGAGCGAGCGACGCCGGGTTGATGACGACGGTGTTCCCGGTCGCGAGCGCGGGTGCGAGCTTCCAGGCGGGAATCGCAACGGGGTAGTTCCACGGCGTGATGAGTGCGGCCACGCCGACCGGCTCGGTCCGTGTGTAGAGGTTGGTGTGCTGCCCGCTAGCGGATTTGACTGTGCCGCCCAGGTCGTTCGCCTTCTCGGCGAAGTAGTAGAAGATGTCGATGGCGCGCTGGACCTCGCCGCCGGCCTCGGCGTGGGTCTTCCCCTCCTCGGTGGTGAGCAGTTCCGTCAGTTCCGCCTTGCGGCCCTCGAGAATTTTCGCCGTCTCGCGGAGTATCGCGCCCCGCTGGGGCGCGGGCGTCTCGCCCCACTCGGCTTCGACGTCGGCGGCCGCCGCTACGGCCTCGGCGGCATCCTCACGACTTGACCGCTGGTACTCGTTGACGACCTCGTTCGAGTTGGCAGGATTCGTGGCCTCGAACGTCTCGCCGGTTTCGGACTCCGTCCACTCACCCGAGACGTAGTTTCGTCTAACGTCTGGCATACATCAGCGATTCAAGCGCATTGATAACGAGGCTTTTGGTTCCGGTAGTCGTTCCGTCGGCAGATGGGCGTCCGCCGAGAATCGGCCGTCGGATCGGTCAGTCGTCCGCGTCCTCGCGGTCGAGCCAGAAGTCGAACGAGCGGCCCGGTGCGAACACGTCGATGCCGACGGCGCGCTCGTCACCGGTGTTCTCAACGCGGTGGATTTCCCACGAATCGAGCCACACCGAGTCGTGCTCCCCGAGAGTGACCTCCTCGTCTTCGATGTAGACGGTAAGTTCGCCTTGGAGAACGAGACACACCTGCTCGTTCTCGTGGTCGTACATCAGGGAGCTGTGCCCTGGGGGGTTCTCGAACCACTCGAAGCTGAACCGCTCGCTCCCGGCCATCGAGACTCGCCGCCAGCCTTCCTCTCGTTCGTAGATCTCCGATTCGTCGAAGAACGTGGGTTCCATGCTTGTTCTTCCTGCTCGCTCGACGGTAAAAAGCGTATGGACGAGAGGAACCCGGGACGTTGTAAGATTTATACCCGTACGGCAGTCTATCACAATATATGATACCCGGACCCGAGAAGGTCGCCAAACTCGTCGAGGAAGAGGGGTGGTCCTACCCAGTCTCCGTGACGCGACTCGAGCGGGAACACGCTCTCACGAACGTCTCTATCAACGAGAAGGGAGAATCAATGATGCTCGGTGAACTCCTCGCGCAGGGAGACCTCGACCGATTCGAGGACGAGAACGACCTCTACGAGAAGCTGGAACCGCTGTTCGAAGAGGAACGGCAACGACGAGACGTCGGTCTCGTCGGCAAGATCAAACAGTTGGTCCTCGGCACGTACACTCGGTGAATATATGAACAAACTCCGGGCAACTGCGGTTGGCAGTGGGCTGGTGCTCCTCGCCGGCGCGGCGTGGGGTGCCCTCGAGTACGGTGCCAGCGCCGGCCTCGAACCATTCGTGTGGGTGGCCGTGTTCGGCGTCGTCGTGGCCGTCGTGCCGGACGGTATCGCCGCCGCGAAGCACGCCGTCTATCAGTCCCGCCGTGAGGCCAAGGCCGAGGACGCGCGCGCCGGAGCCAAGGACCGGTACTTCACGTCGACGAAGACGTATCCTAGTCGTGAGGAGGTCCTCGACGTCGTCCGCGACACCGTCCGTGCCACCGACGGCTACGAGCGCGTCGCCGCCGAGGACTTCCCGGAGGGAGCCGGGCTCTCGGTCACGCACGCTGGGTTCCACAACTCCTTCGTACGCGTGACCGCTTCCGGTCGCCTCGTCCTCGCGGGCGCTTCAGAACGGACGGCAGACCTCGCCAGTGACCTTGCGAAGGACCTGAAGACCTCCTTCGACCAATCGTGGGCAAACCCGATGCGCCAGCGCAAACCCATCGTAGGCGGCCTCCGTGTCGTCCTCGCCGTCGCCATCCTGACGACGACCGGCCTCGGTCTCGGCACGGTTGCCGCCGCCGGCTATCCCTCCGATTCGTATAATCCACTAGAGAAAGTCGCTCTGGCCTCCTACGACGCCCGTTCGACGGTCGACCCCGGAACGAGCGAAACGGACGCCGCCATCGCGAAGGCCCGATTCCGCGTCACCATTCTCAAGGAGTCGGTCGTCGAAGTCAGGTGGACCGACAACAACTCCGCCCGCCTCGTGAGAACCGGCCAGGTCGCTCTCAGAGTCGCCGGTGACACTCGCTCGACGCTGACCGGGCTCCGGGAGCGGGAGTTGACCGACGCGCAGGAGCGACGCGTCGGCCGCATCGAAGGCAATCTACGCGAAGTTGAAGACAGTATCGCGGCCACCCTGGAGAGTCGGGCTGACGACCAAGGAATCGGCGAGGGAGCGGACGACATCCGTGCGGTTGCGGGCGCGCTCCGCAGTCATCGTTCGGGGACCGGCGACATCTCGCTCTCAATCGACTTGCCGGAGTCGGACTACGAAATCACCTTCCGGTGGATCGACACCGACGGCGTGACCGACCGGCAGGTGACGAACAATTCGACGGCGAACGGTACTACCACCTAGTCGTAGACGAACTCCGTCCAGGGCCCCTCGACGTAGGGATACTCTTCGACGACGCTCTCGTTCACATCGACCCCGAGTCCGGGAGCGTCCGGCACGTCGAAGGTGCCGTTCTCTATCGTCAGCGAATCGTGGAGAACGTCCTCCGCCAGCGGGAAGGGGTACATCCCGCCCTCGTCCTCACCGAATACGGGGTACTCGAGCATCGGCGACTCGGGTGACGCGGCGACGAGATGTGCGTTGGTGACCAGTCCGAGGTGCGTGCCGAAGTTGTGCGGGACGAACGTGACGTCGTCGCGGGCGGAACAGGTCTGGACGGCCCGCCAACACCCGGTAAAACCGGCGTGGTGACGAGTGTCGCCCTGCAGGTACGAGACGCCGGTCTCGGCCAGCCGAAGCAGTCCCTCGACGGATTCTTCGCTCTCACCACCCGCCAGCGGAAGGGCAGTCCGCTCGGCGAGTCGCTCGTAGGCGTCGTAGTCGGCCGGTTCGACCGGCTCCTCAACCCAGTAGAGACCGTGGCCCTCGAAAGCGTCGAGAAGTTCGACTACCTCCTCGAAGTCGTAGGAGTTCTCTCCGAGTTTCCACCACGTGTGGGCGTCGACCATCACAGCCATGTCGTCGCCGACGGCGTCACGGACGAGTTCGAGGGTTCGCACGTCGGCTTCGGCGCCGAGGCCGGGACGGTATTTGTAGGCCCCAAAGCCTCGCTCCTGAAGCGTCCGCGCCTGCTCGGCGTAGCCCTCCGGTTCCATGTACATCCCCGCGCTGGCGTACAACTCCAGCGGGTCTGGGTCGACCTCGCGGTCGGCGAGCAGGTCGTAGACCGGCGCCCCGAGTTGCTTGCCGAGAATGTCGTGATAGGCCACGTCGATGACGCCGATGGCTTCCGATTCGATTTTCGTGGGCAGGTCGAGGGTCCCAACGGCCCCGGCGATATCCTCGGGCGACGCTATCTTCGTCTCCGCGACGGCGTCGCGGACCCGGTTCTCGACGAGCGCCGCGAAGTCGTCGTGGGCGGTGCCGTCGAAGTACTCACGCATTGCGGAACTCGTCGCCGCACCTGGTGCGTATCCGACGGTGCCGTCGGCCGTCTCGACACGGACGAGGACGAAGTCGCGTTTGTGGAGACGACGGACACCACCGTGAAAACGGCGTTCCTGCGAGGGCTCGATCGGCGAGGAGAGCGTGTGTACTGCTATCTCGGAGAGTCGCATACCCGTTTCTCAGGGCGATGGAAAGTAACTCTTGTCCCGCGTTCCGTCTCTCGTCGCGCGGACGTCGGCGAACGGACACGGAGAGGATCGTCCGCGGTTGACGCCGGATGGATACCTCTTTGTGGGATGGTATGCAACGCGCTGGCATGGTAGACGGAACCGGTGGTGAGTTCGTGTACGATGCGTTGGTCGATGCGGGCGTGGAACTGCTCGTCGGCCTTCCCGGGACCCAGACGCTTCCCCTCGATCGGACCGTCGTGCAGCGCGAGGAGATGGAGTACCTGATGGCCCGCCACGAGACGGCCGTCCCCCACATAGCTTGGGGGTACTACGAGACGACCGGTCGACCCGCGGCGACGCTCACCGTACCCGGCCCCGGCGACACGAACGCGATGCACGGCCTGAAGAACGCCTACGAGGACTGCGTCCCGATTCTGCACGTCTCCGCCGATGCGAATCCCGAGGAACGCGGACAGCATCCCATCCACGAGATCGAACCCGACACCTTCGACAACGTCGTCAAGCGAAACGTGACCGTCGAGACCGAACTCGACCTCGTCGATCGAGTCGAGGGTGGAATCGAGACTGCGCTCACCCCGCCGTACGGCCCGGTTCGGCTCGGCGTCCCCTCAGGGATTCTCGCGAAGGAGATCGAAGCGCCCGCCGCGAGCGTGACGCCGGAACGGGTCGCGTACGAGAACGACACCTACCCCGAGGCTGCGGAACTCCTCGCCGACGCGGAACGCCCGGTAATCTACGCCGGCGGAGGGTCGCGTCGGTCGCCCGACGGCCCCCGCGTCGTCCGGAACCTCGCGGAGACCCTCGACGCCCCCGTCATCACGTCCTACAAGGGCAAAGGCGTCTTCCCCGAAGACGACGACCGCTGGCTCGCCGTTACCGGGAGTCCCACGCCCGCCGGTGCGCGCGAGGCGCTCGCCGCCGCCGACGTCGTCCTCGCGCTCGGCACCGACTTCGACAGCGTCACCACGGCCCACTGGGACATCCCCCTGGGCGAGACACTCGTCCACGTCAACCTCGACCCCGACGACGTGAACGCCGGCTACGAGGCCGACGTCGCTATCCTCGACGACGTCACCCACGCGGGCGACCGCCTCCTCGAGGAACTCGACGGCCGTGGCGGGGACGGCTGGAGTGGCGCCGACGTCGCCCCACGGGTCCGGTCGGAGTACCGGACGCACCTCGACGACCTCGGCCTCTTCGACGGCGATAGTCCCGCCAACACGCCGGAACTCCTCGCGGCGGTCCGCGAAGCCACGCCCCGCGAGTCGCCGGTCACGGCCGACGTCGGCGGGTTCCGGCTCTGGACGATGCAACTGTTCGAGACGTACGACCCGGACCAGCTCGTTACCGCCGGGTCGTGGGCCGGAATGGGGGTCGGACTCCCGGCGGCGATCGGCGTGGCGGCCGGTCGCGACGACGACCAGCCCGTCGTCTGCCTCACCGGCGACGGCGGCCTGATGATGTGCATCCACGAACTCCACACGGCCGCCGAGTACGCCCTCAACGTCGTCGTCGTGGTCTCGGACAACGCCGACTACGGCATCATCTCGAAGTCGCCGAATATCATGCAGTACACCGACGAGCACGAGTTCACATGGGACCGCCCGGACTTCGCCGAAATCGCCGATGGGTTCGGGGTGCGAGCCACCAGCGTCGACACGGCGGCGGCCGCCGGTGAGGCCGTCGCGGCCGCCGTCGAGCGTCGGTCGGGGCCGGAACTCATCAGCGTGACGGTCGAGACGGAGGAGCCGTCCGCGACGGCGGTCGCGGATTACGAGACCGACCTCTCGTTCAGCTGAAGCCGGACTCGCCGTCGAGGAGGTGCTCCTCGACGACGTCCTCGTCGAACTCGATGCCGAGTCCCGGCGTCTCGGGGACCTCGATGTACCCGTCCTCGATGAGGGGGTCGCCCGTGTGGAGGTCGTCCCACCAGTCGACCTCGAGGGCGTGGTACTCCAGCACGTCGAAGTTCGGGATGCAGGCTCCGAGATGGACGCAGGCCATCGTCCCGATGGGACTGCAGACGTTGTGCGGCGAGAAGGCAATGTAGTTCTCCTCGGCGCGGTTCGCGATGGCCTTCGACTCGGCGAGGCCGCCGCAGGTCGATGGGTCAGGCGTGATGACGTCGACGCCGAAGTCGTAGAGGAGATCCTTGAACTCGTGGACGCGGAACCGGTTCTCGCCGGTCGCGAGCGGCACGCTCGACGCGCGGGCCACCTCGCACTGGGCCTCCATGTTCTCCGGCGGGACGACGTCCTCGAGCCACATCAGGTCGAACGGCTCCATCTTCCGCGCGATTCGCTTCGCGCTGTCTAGCGAGTAGTCCCAGTGGACGTCGAACGCGAGGTCGATGTCGTAGCCGACGGCCTCGCGGACCGCCGCCACGATGTCGACCTTCCGCTGCATGGCACGGTTCGACACCCGCCCGTTGTACGGGTCAGGGGAGTTGTCCATTTCCATGTCGAGGTCGAACTTCAGCGCGGTGAACCCCATGTCGGCCACGCGTTCGGCCTCCTCGGCGTACGCCTCGGGTCGGTAGGCCTCCTCGTCGTGGTGGGCGACGTAGCCGTCCTCCGTCTCGAAGGCCTCGCCTGCGTGGCAGTCCGCGTAGATGCGGACCTCGTCGCGGTACTTCCCGCCGAGCAGCTGATAGACCGGGACGCCGAGGACCTTCCCCATGATGTCCCAGCAGGCGATCTCGATGCCGGACGCGGCGGTCACCACCTTGCCAGTCGTCCCGCCGTGGCCCGACATGTCCTGGACGATGCGACGGAAGATGCGTTCGGGATCGAGCGGGTTCTCCCCGACGAGGAAGCGCTTCGTGTACTCCATTATGTCCGTGACCGTCCCACCGCGGTACGACTCGCCGATGCCCGTGACCCCGGCGTCGGTGTGGACCTTCACCAGGTTCCACTCGAAGTTCCCTTCGACAACGGCGGTCTCGATGTCGGTGATCTCGACGTCGCGGTCCGGGGCGCGATTGGTGGCGTGGTTCGAGAAGTCTCGCATCAGGGCGACCTCCCGTGGCTGTTCCGCTCGCATCCAACTGTCGTTGCGTCGGCTCGCATGGGTGACGTTCACATGACCGGACCAAACCCTAATAACCGTTGCCACTGGGTACCAGATAGCACTACCGTTTAAGTGGGTTCCGAACCGACCAGGGGTATGCAGTTCCCGGACGCAGACGATATCGACCCCGTCGTCGACGACGTGTCGCCGCCCCAGTTCGCCCGGGTACGCTACGAACCGACGACCCCGGAACTCGACGACCCGGCGGTTGTCGCACGCGACGAGGTTCAATCGCTTCCCCTCGACCGACTTGGCGACGGCGCCACCGTCGCGGTTGGCGTCGGCAGCCGCGGTATCGACCGAATCGACGGCGTCGCCGCCGCCGTCGTGAGCGAACTCGACGAACGAGGATTCGACCCGGTCGTGGTCCCCGCGATGGGGAGCCACGGCGGCGCCACCCCTGAGGGCCAGCGCGAGGTCCTCGCCTCCTACGACATCACTGAGGAGCGCCTCGGCTGTCCCATCGACCCACGGATGGAGACCAGCGTGCTCGGGGAGGCGGACCACGGCTTCCCCGTCAACTGGTCGACGGCCGCCCTCGAGGCGGACGCGACCCTGGTAATAAACCGGGTCAAGGCGCACACAAACTATCGCGGCACGTTCGAGAGCGGTCTCACGAAGATGGCAGTCATCGGCCTCGGGAAGCAGCGGGGCGCCCAGAAGACCCACGAACACGCCCTCGTCGAGGGGTACGAGATGGTACTGCGCGACGCGTTCGACGTCATCCGCGCCGAATCGAATCTCGTCGGCGGCGTCGCGCTCGTCGAGAACTTCCACGACAGGCTCGCGGAGGTGACGGCCATCCCCGTCGAGGACCTCCCAGACGGGGAGGGGCCGCTACTCGAACGCGCCTACGAGTACATGCCGACACTGCCGTACGACGAACTCGACGTGCTCGTCGTCGACGAGATGGGGAAGGACGTCTCCGGGGCGGGCATGGACACGAACGTCGTCGGTCGCTACGACGTGTTGAACACCGACGACCCGGAGTTTCCGGACATCAAGCGCATCTTCGTCCGCGGCCTCACCGAAGCGACCCACGGGAACGGCGCCGGCATCGGCCTCGCGGACGTGACCAGCCGGTCGCTGGTCGAGGAACTCGACCTGAACCAGGTGTACACGAACATCATCACGAGCAACTCCCTCTCGAAGGCGGCCATCCCGCTCGTCCTCCCGACCGACGAGCACGCGTTGAAGACCGCGCTCGGTTCCGTCGGGCCCTACGACCCCGAACGAATCCGCGTCGTCTGGATTCGAAACACCGGCCACCTCTCGGAGTTCCGCGTCTCCGAGGCGCTCGTCGGCGAGGCCGAGAACGTCACGGTCGAGGCGTGGGAGCGTCTCGCCTTCGAGGGCGGCGAGGCCGTGTTCGAGGAGACCGAGCGAATCTAACAGACGCCAGGTTTTTACTGGAGAGGGTAAACTACTCGGTCATGCGTAGGAGTGACACTGCCGGGCCCAGACCGGTCTCCGAAGAGACGGTCATCGAAGCCTGCGGCGACCAGCCGCTCCCCGAACTCGGCGTCGTCGAGCAGGTGTGGGCGACCGATCCGATTCCCACGGACGCCGTCGCGGACCACGCCGCGGCCGCCGTGGCCGAGTTCGACCTCGCGGCCATCCCCGAGGGCGGCGAGGTCGCGGTCGGTGCGGGGAGTCGCGGCATCGCGAACATCCCAACCATCGTGCGCGGCGTCGTCTCGGAACTCCGCGACCTGGGGTACGAACCGTTCGTGTTCCCCGCAATGGGGAGCCACGGTGGCGCCACGGCCGAGGGACAGCGGGAGATGCTCGCATCGCTTGGAGTTACCGAGGCCGCCGTCGGCTGCGAGATTCGTGCGACGATGGAGACGACAGTCGTCGGCGAGACTCCGGACCGCGGCGTCGAAGTCCACGCCGACGCGCACGCCGCCGCGGCGGATGCCATCGTCCCCGTCAACCGGGTGAAACCGCACACCGACTTCCAGGGCGACGTCGAGAGTGGGCTCTCGAAGATGCTCGTCATCGGCATGGGGAAACAGCGGGGCGCGAAGACGGCCCACGAGTGGGCCATCGACTGGAGCTTCCGGAACATGATTCCCGAGATTACGTCGCTGCTCGTCGACGAACTCCCCGTCGGCGGCGGCGTGGCCGTCGTCGAGGACGAGCACGACGACACGGCGATAATCGAGGGCGTCCCGCCCGAGGGCTTCCTCGACCGCGAGGCCGAACTCCTGGAGACGGCCTACGACCACTTCCCGACGATTCCGTTCGACGACGTTGACGTCCTCGTCGTCGACCGGACGGGCAAGGACGTCTCCGGAGCGGGCATGGACACGAACGTCATCGGACGGATGGTGTTTGGCCCCGAACCGGCGCCCGAGAAGCCAGACGTTGGGCGAATCTTCGTCCGCGGCCTCACTGAGCCCTCTCACGGGAACGCCGTGGGGGTCGGCTCCGCCGATTTCATTCACGCCGACCTCTTCGACGCCATCAACCTCTCGGACACGCTCGTGAACGCTCTCACTGCCTCGACGCCCCGGGGCGCTCGGCTTCCCCCGGCCGTCGAGACCGACCGGGCGGGCCTGCTCGCGTGTCTCTCGACCATTGGTGTCACCGCCCCCGAAGAGGCCCGGGTCGTCCGCATCCGCGACACGATGCGACTGGGCCGCTTCGCCGCCTCGCCCGTGCTGCTAGCCGAGGCGCGCGACTGCGACGACCTCCGGGTCGTCTCCGAACCCAAGCCCATCGCCCTGTCCGACGGTCAGTTCGTCGAAGACGTCTTCCCCGCCGGCGAGTAGGGCCGACGCGCTGCGGTGTGCCGAGGGAAAACCTCAATACCGGACCGTCCGCAGTTGTCCGACACGGCATGGAACCAGCACTCATCCTCCCGCCGGAATGCGACGAACGGTGGGACCTAGCGAAGCAGATGGGCGTCGAAAACGCGGTCGTCCACACCCTCGAAATCGGCGACGAGTCCCGCCCCTGGCGGTACGAGGAACTCCTCAACCTGACCCAGCGGTTCCGCGACTACGGCCTCGACGTCGAGGTTATCGAGGGCTGCGTCCCGATCTCGGACGACACCCGTCTCGGTCGCCCAGGCCGCGACGAGGGGATAGCGCGCTTCAAGCAGTACCTCCGGAATCTCGGCGAACTCGACGTCCCGGTCGTCGCGTACGACTGGATGGCGGGTAAGCGCTGGGCGCGCACCTCGACCGCCGTCCCCAGTCGCGGCGGGTCGCTCACCACGGGCTACGACCACGAACTCATGCGGAACGCCCCCGATCAAGAACTCGCGCCCGTCGAGGCCGAGGAACTCTGGGAGGGCCTCGAGTACTTCCTGAACGAGGTCGTACCCGTCGCCGAGGAGGCGGGCGTGAAACTCGCGCTCCACCCCGACGACCCGCCGCTCGGCAACGTCCGCGGCGTCGACCGCATCGTCACGAGCGTCGAGAACTACGAGCGCATCCTGGACCTCTACGACAGCGAGTACAACGGTATCACCTTCTGTCAGGGTAACTTCGCGGCCATGGGCGCGGACGTCCCGGCGACCATCCGCCGGTTCGGCGACCGCATCAACTTCGTCCACTTTCGCGACGTGGACGGCGACGCGGACCGCTTCGTCGAGACGTGGCACGACGACGGCCCGACGGATATGCTCGCCTGTATCGAGGCATACCGCGACATCGGCTTCGATGGTCCCGCGCGCCCGGACCACGTCCCCACGATGGCCGGCGAGGACAACGACAATCCCGGCTACATGACTCTCGGCCGACTCTACGCGACCGGCTACATGAAGGGGCTACTCGAACAGACCGAGAACTGATGGTGTCGTCGGGCGTCCTCAGCGATCGACGCTCTCGACGATGTCCTCGAAGGCGTGTGTCAGGATGGCACCGTCGACGTGGATAGCGACGTACTGAGCGCCCGCGTCGATCCACTGTTCAGCCATCTCCGGGTCGTCAGCGTACGTTCCGACCACCTTGTCTTCCTCGGCCGCGCGGTCGCAGACCTCCTGCATGAGGTCCTCGACGCGGTCGTCGCGCACTTGTCCCGAGATGCCGAGCGACTGGGACATGTCGTACGGGCCGAGGAACAGGACGTCGATGCCCTCGACCGCGAGGATGTCGTCGAGGTTGTCGACGCCGCGCTCGCCCTCGATGTGGATGATGACGGTCGTCTCCTCATTCTGTCGTGCGGTGTAGTCGTCCCGACCGGTGTAGCCGCCGGCGCGTACGTACGGCGAGAGACCCCGCTCGCCGAGCGGGTCGAACCGCGCGTGGTCCACGGCGGCCTCTGCGTCCGCACGCGTCTCTATCTGGGGTATCTCGACGCCCGCGGCGCCGACGTCGAGGGCGCGCTGTATCTCCGCCTCGCTGTTCTCGCGCACGCGGACGATGGGCGCGGCGCCGCCGCGCTCCGCGGCCGCGCACAGTCCCACGCTCGTCTCCGCCGTGAGGGGGCCGTGCTCCTGGTCGACGATGACGAAGTCCATCCCCGCGAGGCCCGCCATCTCCGAGACCATCGGCGAGTCGATGAGCTGGAACGTTCCAACGGTCGTTTCGCCGTCGAGTAACCGTTCTCTGAGCGCCCGAGTAGGCATACGTGAAACGCGTATCGGGCCCCCATCAAAGTATCGCTGCCGGCGGTCCGCGCACGGGAATCCGTTCATCGCCGACCGATCGACGGTAGTGGGCGAGCGGCCGGCCGATAGGGGTTACCGCTGGTCGACCTCGCGTTTCTCCCAACCCTGTTCGAAGAGGTTGATAGTGTGGACCCCCTCACCAGTGTACTCGTGCTCGCGGACCACGTCCATGTCGAGTTCGATTCCGAGGCCGGGGCCCTCGGGAATCCGGATGTGCCCGTCCTCGATGGCGACGGGGTCGACCAGGAGGTCGTCGACCCACTCGACGTCGTAGGTCTGGAAGACCTCCTGGATCATGAAGTTCGGGACCGCGGCGTCGACGTGGGTGCAGATGGCCGTCGCGACCGGGCCCTGCGGGTTGTGCGGCGCGAAGCTCACGTGGTCGGCCTCGGCGATGGCCGCGATCTTCTTCGACTCGGTGATGCCGCCCGTGTTCATGATGTCGGGCTGGAGGATGTCGACGTCGGTGCGCGTGACGAGTTCGAAGAAGTCGTGCTTGCTCATGTGGCGCTCCCCGGTCGCGATGGGGACAGGCGACTTCTCGGCGACCTCGCGGAGGCTGTTGATGGAGTCCGGCGGGCAGGGCTCCTCGAACCAGGTCGGCTCGAACTCGGCGATCCTGTTGGCGACGTCGACCGCCTGCCCGGCGGTGAAGCGGCCGTGGCCCTCAATGAGCAGGTCGACGTCCGGCCCGACGGCCTCGCGGACCGCGCTGACGATGTCGACCGCGTGGTTGAGCTCTTTCTTGCTCATGCGCTGCCAGGCCGTCCCGAAGGGGTCGAACTTCATGGCGTCGTAGCCGTCGTCGACGACCTGTTGGGCGGCCTCGGCGAACCCCGCCGGCTCGCCGTCAGTCTCGGTGTACCAGCCGTTCGCGTAGGCGCGGAGGCTGTCGCCGTGGACCTTGCCGCCGAGGAGCTCGTAGACGGGTTTCTCGAGCAACTTGCCCTTGATGTCCCAGCAGGCCATGTCCACCGCCGAGCAGACGGTCGTGTTGACGACGTTCTTCGAGAACCACTCGTCGCGGTACATCTCGAGCCATATCTGCTCGGTGTCGAAAGGATCCTTCCCGACGAAGTAGTCGCTCATCTCCTCGATGGCCGCCGCGACCGTCCGCGGCTTGTCGTGCGTCGTCGCCTCGGCAAGGCCGGTGACGCCGGCGTCCGTCTCGAGGCGAACGAACACCCACGGCTTCCAGGGGTTGGCGACGAGATACGTCTCTACGTCAGTGATGCGTACGTCCGACATGCTGGTTTGTAATTGTCTCGGGCTCCTTTAAGCGTATGTGAGTCGGTATCGTTTGTCGACTGTTCCTCGGTATCGCTCGCCAGTGGTTATTTGCTACCGTGGGGGAAACACCGAGCCATGTCAGGTCCGACCATCGAGACGGTCGAGACGGTACCGCTCGAAGCGCCGCTCGACGAACCGTTCGGGTACTCCCAGGAGTGGGTCGACACCCGGTCTGCGCTCCTCGTCCGCGTCGAGGTGGACGACGGGACCGTCGGGTGGGGCGAGTGCTGGGGGCCGGTCACGGGGACCCGCGAGACCGTCGAGAACCTCCTGGCGTCGGTGCTCCTCGACGAGGACCCCCGCGACGTGGAGCGACTCCACGACGCGCTCTATGACACCGGGCGCGCGGCCTATCAGTCGGTCGTTCCGCTTCCCGCGATAAGCGGTCTCGACATCGCCCTCTGGGACCTCGCCGGCAAACTCGCGGACGAGCCCGCGGGGCGACTGCTCGGCGGCCGCCGCCGGGCGTCGGTGCCCGCGTACGCCACGGGCCACTACTTCCGGCCCACGGAGGACCTCGACTCGCAGTACGACGCCATCGTCGAGGAGGCCCAGGCCAACGCGCGGGCGCTCGGCGCGCTGAAGCTGAAGGTCGGTCTCTCGCTCGTTAGCCACGGCCCCGAGGCCGACGTCGAACTCGTCAGGCGGGTCCGCGAGGCCGTCGGGCCGGACGTCGACGTGATGGTCGACGCCAACTACGCCTACGATCGCCCGACCGCCGCGGCGGTCGGCCGGGAACTCGCC
Organism: Haladaptatus ordinarius; assembly: GCF_054177595.1. NCBI lineage: Archaea > Methanobacteriati > Methanobacteriota > Halobacteria > Halobacteriales > Haladaptataceae > Haladaptatus > Haladaptatus ordinarius. The sequence continues at coordinate 68,344 of NZ_JBPEHH010000011.1, forward strand.
GCCCTCGACGTCCGTTGGTTCGAGGAGCCGGTTCGCCCGACGGACCACGAAGGGTACGCCAGACTCCGGCGCGAACTCGACGTCCGAATCGCGGGCGGGGAGTGTCACACGCCCGCCGAGTTCGACCGCCTCCTCTCGATGAACGCCCTCGACGTGGCGCAACCGGACGTCTGCAACGTCGGCGGACTCACGCCGGCGCGACGAATCGCCGCTCGTGCCCGCGACGCGGGCACGCCACTCGTGCCCCACGTCTGGGGGACGCCGATAGCGCTCGCGGCGTCGCTCCACCTGCTTTCGACGCTCCCCCGGGAGCGCCCGCTGGAGTTCGACCGCTCGGCAAACCCGCTCCGCGAGGAACTAGCCGCCGACCCCTTCGCGCCCGACGACGAGGGGCGGATGGCCGTCCCCGAGGCCCCCGGCCTCGGCGTCGAACTCGATGAGGACGCTATCGCTGCCTACCGCGTCGACTGACCGAACCGGCACGCGCCGAGTCGTCCAGTTCCGCCGGCACATCTCGACGCAGCGGTCTTTTCGAACGGGGTTCAGGTCCGCCCGAGTCCGCCTACCAGGAGGATATCGTCACGTCACGCAGCGGCCGGTCGAGCGGGACGTCGACGTGCGCGTCGGTGAAGTGGGAGACGTAGAACGCGACGATTATCTCGAGCGACCGGGCGGCCGCCTCGCCGGGCGAGTGGTTCGTCTCGGCCGTACCGTCCAGCAGGTCGACGACGTGGCGGGCGGCGTTGGGGAAGGCGTTACGGTAGTCTTCCTCCCACGTCCACGCGCCCTCGATACCGGGAAGGTCCTCCTCGACGTGCGCGCCGTCTTCGAGGCGCCAGTAGCGCCACTCGCCGTCGTCGTTGTTGAGATAGAGCTTGCCCTCGGTCCCAACGAACGTGAGTGCCATCGAGGAGATATCGCGGGCAACGGTGCAGTCGACCGTGGCGAACGTGCCGTCGTCCAGGACGAGGTGGCCACCACCCCCGGAGTCGTCGACCGATATGCCGTCGAGCGCCTCCACGGCGTCGTTCTCGCCGTTGATGTACCCGCTGACCTGCTCGGCGCGCGCGTCTAGCAGGTAGACGAGCATGTCGAGGAGATGCGTGGAGTTGCGCATGAGTTCGCGCCGGAACTGCGCGTTGACCGACCGGACGTCGCCCAGGATACCCTCGTTCTGGACGAGGTCGCGGAGGGTCTGCAGTTTATCGGTGAACCGGAACGAGTGGTTGACCAGCAATTCCGAGCCCTCCTCCTCGCAGACCTCGTTCATCTCCTCGACCTCCGAGACGCTCGCCGCGATGGGCTTCTCGCACCAGATGACATCGGGCGAGGCAGCTGACCGCGCGGCGTCGATGACTGGCCCGTGGTGGAGGTACGACGGCGTGCAGACCGAGACCGCGTCGAGGTCCTCCTCGGCGAGCATCGCCTCGTGTCCGAGATAGCGCCGCTCCGGCGGGATGTCCCACGCGTCGCCGAACCGGTCGAGTTTCTCCTCGTCGACGTCGGCGATGGCCACGAGTTCGATGTCGTCCGCCTCGTGGTAGCCGCCGGCGTGACTGGCGCGGAACTTCTCCCTGCCAATCTTGTCCTGGTCGTGCATCCCCAGGATTCCCATCCCGGCGATGCCACCCGCACCGATAATTCCCGCTTCGTACGTCACCATATATTCCCTGTGACCTGAACCCTACTTGTAGTTTGGCACCGGATATCGGACACGTTCCGCGGGGAATCGACCTGGGGTAACTGTTATGACGCACCCACAGGATGACTACCCATGAGCGGGAACTCGCTCGAAGACAGTGTCACACTCGTAACGGGCGCCAGCTCCGGCATCGGCCGCGCGACGACTCGCGCCCTCGCCGCGCGCGGGGCGGACGTCGCCGTCGCGGCACGTCGCGAGGAACGACTGCGCAAACTAGCCGACTCCGTCGCGGACGAGTACGGCGTCGAGACCCTCGTCGCGCCCACCGACGTCACCGAGGAGTCCGAGGTCGAGGACCTCGTCGCAACCGCGGTGGACGCCTTCGACCGACTCGACGTGGTCGTCGGGAACGCGGGGCTCGGCCGCGAGGAGACGGTCATCGAGGAACTCCAGACGGAGGCATACCGACAGATGATGGACGTCAACTGCGACGGCGTGTTCTTCCTCGCCCGGGAGGTCATGCCGTACCTCAAGGAGACCGAGGGGAATCTCGTCCTCATGGGGAGCATGGCGGGCCAGTACCCGCGGCCGGGGAGTCCGGTGTATGCCGCGACAAAGTGGTGGATCCGCGGGCTCGCGCTCAGTCTCGCCGGGAGCGCCGGCCCCGAGGGCGTCGGCGTCACCGCCATCAATCCCACCGAGGTGCTCACTGAGTTCGGGTCCGAGGACGGTGAGTCGCTCGGCGAGCAACTCACGCCCGAGGAGGCCGCGACGCCCGAGGACGTCGCCGAGGCCATCGCGTTCGCCGCCGAACAGGAGGCTCCAAACGTCGTCCAGGAACTCGACCTCTACCGCCGAGACAAGTTCGAGGACTGGTAGGCGGCCCTCCACCAGGCAGTTCGCCGGCTCGTCGCTGTCGAAGAGACGTGCGACGTCCACCGCGACGATGCGCGACCCGTTGAGGACGGCGTCGCGCGTTGAACCGGCGGTGTGCGGCGAGTGCAGCGTGTTACCGAGGTCGAGGAGGGGATGGTCGACGGGAAGCGGTCTCTTGGAACACGTCGAGCGCCGCGCCGCCGATGTACCCGTTCCGGAACCCCTCGACGAGCACGTCCTCATCAACGAGTCCGCAGCGAGTGGTGTTGACCAGTAGCGTGTCGTCTGCGCATCGCCGCGATCGTGTCGCCGTCGATAAGGCGCTCGATCTCGGGCGAGAGGCGCACCCGCCCGCCCGATTCTACGGGGTTCTCCTATCCGTATCTACCGAAATCGATACCCTCAGAAATACAGAACGGTCTTATGAGGGCCCTTTCAACGGCTCGAAAGCCCTCATCGGGTAGATTGCGGCACTTCGTAATCACAACTGTCAGTCAGTTCCGTTCTTTCCCGCTATCCCGTTCCGTATATCTGAACAAGACTTAAGGCTTGGGGCGAAGATTAGCGGGTATGAACGGAATAGGTGAAAAAAATCGGGTGAAAACGACCCAGAAGACGTTCCGCATTATTCAGACGCTGAAGCAACTCGACGGGGCTCGGGTCACGGAACTGGCGGACGCCCTGGAGATGGGCAAGAGCACGGTCCACAACCACCTTCGTACGCTCGTCCACGAGGGGTACGTGATACAGCAGGACGAGGAGTACCGTCTCAGCCTCCAGTTCCTTGAACTCGGCGGATACATTCGAGATCAACTGGACATCTACAAGGTCGCGGAACCTGAGGTCAAACAGCTCGCCGAACAGACCGGCGAGTTGGCAAACCTCGCAGTGAGCGAGCAGGGACTGCTCACCTACATCGACCGCTCGAAGGGCGACCAGGCTGTCGACCTGGACACATATCCAGGGCTACAGGCCCAAATGCACTGCACGGCGCTCGGGAAGGTCATCCTCGCACACACGCCCCGCGAACAGGTCGAATCGGTACTCGACCGCCACGGACTGCCCAAGCTCACGGAGAACACGATTACGGACCGCGATGACCTCTACGACGAACTGGAGCAGATCCGGAGCGACGGCTACGCGCAGGACCACGGCGAGCGACTCGAAGGACTTCGTTGCGTCGCGGCGCCCGTGAAATCTGCCGAGGACGACGTTGAAGGTGCGATAAGCGTTTCTGCACCCGCCAGCAGGATGAAATCAAACCGCTACAACCAGGAGATCCCTGAGAAGGTCCGCAGCGCGGCCAACGTCATCGAACTCAACCTCAAGTACTCGTAGCCGTTCCCTATTTCTGAACATTAATTATCCGGCATAATGGAGTAGTTTTAGCGTTCTCCTGCCGATTTTCTGCGATTCATGAGCCCATACCTGTTCAGACATACAGAACGTGTTTTGTTATGGCATGACAAGGGCGAGCTGGTGATTACCGCCTGGCTGCTCTGCGTACCTCGACTGGAGCGCAGCTATCCATAACAAAGCTACCTTTGTTATGGCTCCCAAACGGCACTGTTCAGATTGGCTGATGCCACGTGAACGCGAGCGTTTGCACCAGGTTTCGGCGGTGCGGTGCGCAGCGTGACGGAGATGATTGCGAACTTGTCGGTTCACCGTGTTACCTCCTTGAGGACACTTCAACGCGATTCCGATCTCCTCAAAGAGTGGGTCCTGTAGCCACGGTGCACCATCGGCGAGGAACTGTTTTGTCACGACGGTTGTTCGCGTGGGATAGAGTTTGACGTGAGGAAATTCGTTAGTGTCGGAATCGACAGGGCGCATAGCCAGAAGCACCAGTCGTTGAGGTGAACCACGGGTTCGTCAACCCCGACTCGATTCGGCGCCGTCCTATCAGTTGGCTGTAACTCAATATTTTGCATCCCACTATGGACAGCTGCTCGGCACCGAACTGTTCGATGGTTTGGACTGTATTGGAGAGTGACAATCAAGCCGCATTGAGTTGGATACCGAACTTCATCAGTGGCTGCGGTGTCGCATCTCGCTCAACAAACTCTAATCCAATCAGGTTGTTACCCCTGTGAGGCGGTCGAATTCTGGCAGAGGCACTTCGACTTCCACAGCCTCGTTCTTCAGGCCTTATCGAAACACTGTCCACACCAACGCGACGCACAACGGGTCGTCACTCGTCGGACGAGGCGGATTCGCACTGACAGCCGCCCTGCTCGAGGACCTCTGCGACGTCGTACTGCGTCTTGCAGTCCTCACAGAAGACGCGCGCGTCGAGGAATACCTGGAAGTCGCCGAGGTCGATGCGGTCAGTGCGGTCCAACTGGTCGAGTTTCTCCGCCGTGACGGCGATCGTCCGGTTCTGGAGTTGCATGATGCTATCAGCGACTGACTCAACGCGCTCTGCATCAGTGTCCCGTTCGCGCTCGACATTCCGGTCATTGCGGAGATATGTTCGGACCGCCTGGTAGGAGACGAAGTCCGACTCCACCTGGTCCACGTCGACACCGTTGCTTTCCAGTTTCCGCCGCGTCTCCGTGTACACACCGCTGCTGACGTCCTCGTCAGTCAACAGCTGGTACGTGTTCTGGACCTCGCCTTCGAGCGGTTGCATCTCCGCGCTCTCCATCGCCACCCTTAGCATCCGCCTATTGAAATAGCCTGCGAGGTCGCGAAGGCTCATCGGGTCGTCCTCTTGTGTCCACAACTCCGCGAGCTCGTCCTCGATGGCCTGGATTCCGTACCGCGCTGCAACGTGGGGAACCTTGTATCGGGTGTTGGTATCGCTCACTGTGAACTGGTACGCCAGCCACGGTATAAAGCATTATTCTCCCGTGTTCGGTCCGTGACGGAGTCCCAACCCGGCGACCGCTCGGGCACCCGTTCACCGCATCGAATACGACTCTCGCGGGGAGACTGAGTCAGGCACGTTTAGCTAATCACAGGCGGTAAGCCCCCTTCCTCAAGGAGCAACGCAGGCCGACGGCCGAGTAGCGCAGTAGGGAGGGGATACACCGCCGTCATCGTCTTACAGACACGTGCTTGTTGCTGGCCCACAGGCATACGCACCGCCACGTTTATGTTGAAACAATGTCTAAACACTAGTGATGGAAAGGCACGAAATCGAAGGCCACGAAGTCATCGAGGGCGAAGTGAAAGCCACCGGCAACGGCGCACACGTCCTCGTTCCAAAACGGTGACGTGGCGCAGACGTGAAAATCGTCCATACTTCTGAGCCCGACAACGAATAGATGAACTACAACCACAGGTATCGCCTCATCCCGACAGAAAGCCAGCGGGAGACGCTGGACTACCACCGCGATACCTGTAGACAACTCTACAATCACGCCCTGTACCGCTTCAACCAGATTCCCGAGGGTGAAGGCATGGTCAAACGGCCGTGTTTAATCGCCAGACAGCACCGGATCAAGTCGCTGGAGTAAGGGTGATGAAGCGGAAGACTGCGAAGTGTGCCAACGCAAATCTCCCGCTTCACCGAACGAACTGTCTTCGCAGTCAAAAGAGTTGCCGATGATTGGGACGAACCTGCCGCCCCAGAAGGGGGCGGCGGGTTCACCGACGCAGCGATGATATCCATCCACTGTCTCCGGATTTATCTCGATACGACCTACCGGATGACGATTGATCTGCTGAAGGAGATGCCACAAATATCGCGGGAGATCGGCCTTGAACCGGCCGATCTCCCGCATCCATCGACGTTATGTCTCGCCTTCGACAGAATTGAGATGGCGGTCTGCCGGACGCTTCTCCAACAATCTGTACAGCTTCACGACACTGGGCCGATTGGAGCGATCGACGCCACGTACTTCGAACGCTCGCCAGCGAGCCGCTCGTACTGCAACAAGACGAAATACGAAGTACA